>CASFBR010000171.1 GCA_949292795.1 uncultured Eubacteriales bacterium | reverse complement strand
ATATGATTTATTAATTAATTTCATTACTTTATTTTAAAGCAATCAATAGAATCATACACTAAAGAGCCTGAAAAAACAATACTTTCCCGGGATTTATCTGCTGGAAAAGGCGTGGAAAAAAATGTATTGCGGATGCGGTGCATTATTTTTGACATAACCGTTTACAATCACCGGCTAAAAAGGTATACTTAAAGCTGAATTTGTCATGCTAAAGATTAACGCTTACTATACAAGGAGAATGTCAATGAAATGTATCATACTTGCCGGCGGCAAGGGCAACAGTATGTGGCCCCTGTCCCGGGAAAATTATCCGAAGCAGTTCATGGATATTAAGGAAAACCGTTCGCTGCTGCAGGAAATGGTTGCGAAAAATATTCCTTTTTGCGATGAGTTTATTATTTCATCAAATGTAAATTACGGGTTTATCATTGAAAGTCAGATGAAAGCATTTCAGGGCTTAAGGTATCGGTGCTTTCTTGAGGAAGAAGCCAAAAAGACTGCTCCGGCTGTGGCGATGATCTGTATGGGTTGTAATCCGTCTGAACTGATTTTTGTGCTTTCAGCCGATCAGATCATTGAAGGCGAAAATTATAAGGATACGGTGATTCACGCTCAGGAAATGGCGCGTGCCGGTGCGCTTGTAACTTTTGGTATGCAGCCGGATTCACCCAATAACGGATATGGCTATATTCAGTATGATGGGGAGCGTGTATTGGCATTTAAAGAAAAGCCGGATATTCAGACGGCCAGTGCTTATATTAAAGCTGGAAACTATTTGTGGAACAGCGGTAATTTTATGTTCCGTGCCGGCGATTTTTTACATGAGCTTAAGCTGTATGCGCCGGATATATATGATGCGTGCGAAAACGCAGAGAAGCTGATTAATTACAGCCGTCAGATGATTCTTCTGGATAAAACATCAATGATGAATGTTCCGGCGATGAGTATTGAACACGCAGTTTTTGAACGATCAAATAATGTAAAGGTTATCAAATCAGGATTTCAGTGGTTTGATATTGGGGATTTGGAAAAACTGTCAGATTACACCAAGGCTGGAGATACCAAAAATGTCATTGAAGAAAACTGCAGGAATGTAACGGTCATTAATCGGTCGGATGATCAGCTTGTAGTGACCAATGCTTTGACGGATACGATTATTGTAAATACAGATGATGCGTTATATATTTCAAAAAAGGGCGAGACCGGTGCGATTAAAGAAATTATGCGAAAAAATCATGATCAGTACAGCCGTTTTTTTGAAAATCACAATACGTTTTATTATGAGTGGGGAACCCAGGAGGTGTTGGCCGATGACGCGTTTTTTAAGGTGAAAAAGGTCGTTGTATTTCCGGGAAAGACACACCATCTCCATAAACACCGGATGCGCAGCGAACAATGGACTGTTGTGAAGGGAATCGCATCGATTACTTTGGGAAAAGAGTGCCGTGATTATCGTGAAAAAGAAACGGTTTATGTACCCATTGGTGTGGATCACGCGGTATCGAACCTGACAGATTCCGAGGTGGCCATTATTGAAATTTCCATTGGCAAGTCGATCGTGGAGGAGGATCTGGTTAAATCGGAGCAAAGCCCGCGCAGCTATATTAGAGATGCAGGGTTTGTCAAGCTGGAGCCTGCATTTAAAGATTATCTCTGGGGAGGAACGAAGCTTAGGGATATTTACCATAAAAAATGTGATTATGATATAATTGCAGAAAGCTGGGAATTATCTTCACATAAGGATGGCCAGAGTATTATTGCGGAGGGGCCATATAAGGGGATGCTTTTCGGCGAATATATTAAAGGTCTTGGTGAAGACGGTCTTGGGTGGAAATGCCAGGCATTTGAACGCTTCCCTATTTTAATTAAGTTTATTGATGCCAAGAATCCGTTGTCGATTCAGGTGCATCCAAACGATGAGTATGCATTGAGCCGTGAGAATGAATACGGTAAAAATGAGATGTGGTATATTATGGACTGCGAGCCTGGCTCCAGTATTTATTACGGTGTTAACCGGGATATTACGAAAGAAGAACTCCAGGAGCGTGTGAAAAATAATACCGTTCTGGAAGTATTAAATAAAGTAGAGGTTCATAAAGGCGATACCTTTTTTGTCAAAGCAGGAACGATTCATGCGATCGGCGCCGGGATTCTTATTTGCGAGATACAGCAAAATTCAAATTGTACTTACCGATTGTATGACTATGACCGTCGGGATAAGTTTGGTAATCCGCGGGAATTACATCTTGAGAAGGCGACGGATGTATCGACACTGGAGGTGCTGCATAATAAAGCAGAGCACAGTGCCGGGCGAATTATTACAGGAAACGGTTATGAGATTGAAATTCTGGGAAGCTGCAAATATTTTGAAAGCAGTAAATATACAGTAGCCAAAGAAGTTACGCTGGAGGTTGATGAAACATCCTTCAATTCGATTTTAATTATCGAAGGAGAAGGGCATATCAGTTGTGATCGCAAGGTGCTGCCATTTAAGGCGGCGGATAGCTTTTTTGTACCTGCCGGCCGTAAGCAGATTCAAATCAGCGGTAAGTGTACGTTTATTCGCACGCATGTGTAATATAAAGCAGGAGGAACGACGATGAATTATATGGAGACCTATCGTTTTTGGCTTGAAGACGATTATTTTGATGAAGATGTAAAAAAAGAATTAAAAGAAATTGAAGGAAATGAAAAAGAGATCGAAGATCGCTTTTATCGTGACCTGGAATTTGGTACCGGAGGCCTGCGTGGTGTAATCGGAGCAGGGACGAACCGGATGAATGTTTATACGATACGCAAAGCGACACAGGGACTTGCCAATTTTATTATTTCCGAAAATGGACAGGACAAGGGTGTGGCTATCGCTTATGATTCCAGGCATATGTCACCGGAATTTTCAAAAGAAGCTGCGCTTTGCCTGAACGCTAATGGAATCAAAACCTATCGTTTTGAATCGCTTAGACCAACACCGGAACTCTCTTTTGCTGTGCGGAAGCTTGGATGTATTGCAGGAATTGTGATTACTGCCAGTCATAATCCTCCGGAGTATAATGGTTATAAGGTTTACTGGGAGGACGGCGCTCAGATTACTGCCCCGAAAGATAAGCAGATCATCACCGAGGTGAATAAGGTGACCGATTATCATATGGTTAAAACGATGAACGAAAGTCAGGCTGTTGCCAATGGGCTGTACCATACGATCGGGAAAGCGATTGATGATGAATATATTGCTGCATTGAAAACGCAGATTATTCATCCGGAATATATTTCTCAGGTGGCTGAAGATATTAAAATTGTTTACACGCCACTGCACGGTACTGGAAATATCCCGGTGCGGCGTGTATTATCTGAGCTCGGATTTAAAAATGTTTATGTTGTACCAGAGCAGGAGCTGCCGGATGGAGATTTTCCGACCGTATCCTATCCTAATCCGGAGGACCCCAATGCATTCGCTCTGGCACTTAAGCTTGCGAAAAAGGTTGATGCAGATATTGTGCTGGCTACGGATCCGGATGCAGACCGGCTGGGAGTATATGCGAAAGATACATCAACTGGAGAATATGTTAGCTTTACGGGTAATATGTCGGGGATGCTGATTGCGGAATATATTTTGCGGGAGCGTAAACAAAATGGGACGCTTCCGAAAAATGGCGCATTGGTAAAAACAATCGTGACGACGAATATGGCAGACGCTTTGGCAAGAGATTATCAGGTGAAGCTTATCGAAGTGCTCACGGGCTTTAAGTATATCGGTGAGCAGATTAAGTTTTTTGAACAGCAAAAATCTTATGAATATATTTTTGGCCTTGAAGAAAGCTATGGCTGTTTAGTTGGAACCCATGCGAGGGATAAGGATGCGGTCGTAGCGGTTATGGCTCTGTGCGAAGTGGCTTCCTGGTGTAAACTGCACGGAAAAACCCTTTGGGATCAGATGCTTCATATTTATAATATGTATGGCTATTATCGGGAAGGTCTTCAGTCAATTACGCTTAAAGGCATCGACGGCGTAGAAAAGATTCAGGCTATGATGGAAAAACTCCGCAATCATCCGCCCAGACAGTTTGATTCATTTAAGGTTGAGGCTGTCAGAGACTATAAGACATCAAAGCGTCTGGAGCTTGATACGGGCGCTGTCAGCGAACTTGATCTTCCGGTATCTAACGTGCTTTATTACGAATTGGAGAATGATGCATGGTGCTGTGCCAGACCTTCGGGAACTGAGCCCAAGATTAAATTTTATATGGGTGTTAAAGGCGAGTCTATTGAAGATGCGGACCGGATGCTTGATAAGCTTACTCAGGCATTGATGGCGTTGGCAGAATAATCTGTAAATATTTGATTGGCAGGCGTTGGCTTTGATATTTTGATTTCCTGAAATATATGTGTTATATTTATTAAAGAAAGCGGGAGGTAAGAGAAAGTGAAAGACATGTATTTGACCAGTTATTCCGTAAAAGGAATAAAAACGTTAGATC
>CASFBR010000170.1 GCA_949292795.1 uncultured Eubacteriales bacterium | reverse complement strand
ATTCTATTCTCAAAATCGATTTATGGACAAAAAAACGCATCGGATATATAGTGACAATCTTTGTTTAAATGTGCTATCATTAAAGCATATAGAAAATGCGACTCCGGAAGAACGCGCCAGCGGACTGTATGAATGGGGCCGTCTGTTTGCAGCCAGCACATGGGAGGAATTAAAGATGTTGTCAGAGGATAACCGGTTATTCAAAGAAGTGGAAGAAACCATGCAAAGTCTGTCTCAGGATGAGGATGTGATGGATATATGCCATATGAGAGAATTTGATCTTCAGATGCAGGAATATGACAGAAAAATGCTGGAATATGAACGCAGGATGCATCAGCAGATGAAACGCATTAACGCTCAGCTGCAAAACGATAACGCTCAGCTACAAAACGACAACGCTCAGCTACAAAACGACAACGCTCAGCTACAAAACGACAATGCCCTGCTGCATCAAGACAATCAGCAATTACATCAGGAGGTCGAACGCCTGAAATCGCTTCTGGCTAAACAAAATCATATGTCTGATCAATCATCATAAGCTGCCAGCGTAATGCACGTTCTTTCTTTAGAACAAAGAGTTCCGCCTGCGGAACTCTCGCCAAGCGCGGTCGCTTCAGCGACAATTTTCTTATCGCGTGCGCATCTTAAGCGAAGCTTTTTTATTGCATAGGAACGCAGTTTCCTATGCAATAAAAAACAGCCCTGGAGGCTGGTACCTATATGCCATCCTCCAGGGCTGCTGCCATTATGCCTTTTGTCAATAACGCAGCCGCATCGCCTATATTATTTTTCCGGTGCTCCCGCAGCTAAATACACAGCTTTTCTTCCCACTGCTCTGCCTTAAAGCCTACAAGTACAAAGTCATCGGCCACAATAATCGGGCGTTTAACAAGCATGCCATTGGTTGCCAAAAGCTCAAACATCTGTGCATCTGACATTGAAGTCAGTTTTTCCTTTAAATTCATTTCTTTGTACAGCCGTCCGCTTGTGTTAAAAAACTTCTTTGCAGGCAAACCGCTGCGGCTCTGCCATTCTTTAAGCTCCTGCGCTGTCGGGTGCTCATCCACAATATGACGGTTCTCAAAGATCACATGATGCTCCTCAAGCCATTTCTTTGCACGAATACAGGTGGAGCATTTCGGATATTCCACAAATAATACCATCAGCCTTCATCCTTTCTTCAAAAATAATTTTACCTGATGCTATTATACGTTACACCTGGGCCGTATTGTCAAGCATTTTTACATACCGTCCCCCGCATACAACGATTAAACCATATAGTCTCATGCAGCTCCCATTTTCAGCAGTCACACCGGTTCTGATTTGAAATCGTAATATTGAGCCGTTTACAGCAGGGTATACGCTTGTAGATTCGCGTTTTTTAATATATAATGATGTTGGGGCCAAAAGATTTTTTGCTCCCAATGATGCCACGGATTTTTGTCCTTTCTGCGATATTGTCGAAAAATGACTGGTTTTGCCTTTTCTGCTTTAGCTCTACTCCGCGTACATCCACACACATCCTGCACGCTGTCAGGCATGTCTGCAAAGCTTAATTGAAAGGAGGCCTCTTTTTGTCTGATATTTTATTTCCCTCAATTTCCCAGGATCAGCTCCGGCTTCCTTTTTGCCTTTACGGGCTGGGAATGAACCATATTCAGGAGCCTGTTCACCGTCCCGGCGGCCTTCCGGCCTATCAATGGATTCAATGTGTCCGGGGCTGCGGGGTGCTCCATATTCACAAAACACAGTATACGGTCCGTCCTGGTCAGGGCATGTTTCTTTATCCGGACCTTCCTCACACCTATCAGTCCACAGAGCCGCAGGAGCCATGGACCGTTCATTTTATCTGCTTTAAAGGCAGCGGCGTTGCTTCTTTGCTGGAACATACACAGCTTAGCAGCTCCGGGGTATTTACGCTAAATACCCCGGAAGAAATCTCCTCAAAGCTCGAAAAAATCTACAATAGCGCTCCGCTCCCTCCGGTCCTGGCCTATGCCCGCCAATCCAGTGCATTATATGATATTTTGCTCCAGCTTCTGCTGGATACCGGCGCCGAAACCGGGACAAGCCTCTCCACTCAAAATCAGCGCATCGCGCCGGTTATCACTTATATTGAGCAGCATTATCCGGAACCGCTCTTTCTGGACACGATGGCCGGGCTTTGCGGACTCTCCGAAGCCTATTTATGCCAGCTCTTTAAAAAATCTACCGGGATGCGGATTTTTGAATATATCCAGCAGACCCGCGTCCGGCACAGCAAAGCGCTGCTTCTGGAAATGCCGGATCTGCCCGCACACACCATCGGTGAAATGTGCGGATTCAATAACAGCAGCTATTTTAACCGGATTTTCAAAAAAGTGGAACATATCTCCCCCGGGGAGTTCCGAAAGCAAAACGGTATCTGCAGGCCCTGACACAATTATAAATCATACACATCGACCATCAAAACGGACGGCATATCGCTAAAACGTATATCCATACGTTCATCTCCGTTAAGAATACGTCCCGGAACAAATTTTCCGCCGCAGAGTGTTCCCTCCTGAGCCATCCCGATCACAGCCTCTCTGCTGACATTCAGCTTCGGATAAATTTTAAATGTATAATTCATGCCGGTCAGCAGAAAACGTTCCGGAGCCAGTTCATAGATAATGCCCGCGCCCACAGGCTTCCCGGCTTCCCTTCGCTCATAGGAAATAACAAGATCATATTTTTCAAATTTCAGCCAGACGCCGTCATCACTGTCATTGCGCTTCACAAACGCCTGCATATGCGGCGTATGGCGGTATTTCAGCATCAGGGGCGTCTGCCGGGCGATCAGATCGTATGTTGCAGTCAGATAAGGGGCGGTCCGGGAACAATCCATGGCAGCCGGATCGATATTTAATGCCATCATCACACTCAGCGGCGGTTTCCTCAAAGTCTCCGGGTCCGCGTTCATATCTTCAATACCAAAAGGTGATACACCGATCGCATGATGACGTCCGAAAGCATAAAGCAAATACCCGACCACCTCCGGGTCCTTTCGGATTTCCGGAATAAACAGCGGGTTGTCCGGCGCGCTGTACTCATCCATCACATCCGCAGTATAAGGCACATAAGCGTCCGGCGCCAAAGTAAACAGCGACGGCGCACAGTGCTTCCACAGCTTTTTCATTTTCATCACAGGCCCGCCGCACGGATAGGTGCCCGGACGCCACGGATGCTGCTCAAGCCATGCATTCACATATACAGGCAGCGGATAGGTGCTCTGGCCGGCCTCAGCAATACGCTCGATCGCTCTGGAATACCCCCATGCCATAAAAAGCTCCGGAGCATTTTCACCAAACACGCCGCTCCATGAACCACCGTCCGGTTTTGCCGCAAACATGCGGTCATCCGCAAAAAGCTCCTTTATATCCTCCGGCACCGGTGCTTCATAAAGCCGCTTTGCTTCCGGGCAAAAATCCCTTTCCGTATGTAAAACACCGATTTCATTTTCCACCTGTACCAAAAGCACTGTATGCACTTCCCCGTCCAGCTGACGGATATGCGCCATCAGACGGCTAAATGCAAGCGCATCCTTTTCAACAGCTTCACAGCAAAACGGAGATATAATATTGAGCAGCCCCCCGTTTTTATCCTGAGCTCTGAAATATGTCCCCGTATCCCGCTTCATCCACATAGGCACATAATTCGATTCAGAGTTTTTCCATAACCCAAACCACAAAAGCACAAGCTTCATATGTTCATTCCGGGCCTGTGACAAAAGACCATCCACAAGAGAAAAATCAAACCGGCCTTCCTCAGGCTCAATGTTCTCCCAGGCTACCGGAAGGACTACGGTATTCATATTCAGTCCTTTAAGAAACGGCCATACCTTTTCTTCCATATAGGTCAGATCAGACGCACTTGAATTATGCAGCTCACCTCCAAGAATAAAAAAAGGTTTTTCATCCACAAAAAGTGTTTTGATTCCATTGAGTTCTCCAATATAAGGAATTACAGACATATGCACACCCTCCTGCCATAATCCGTTTACTGCCGGATAAAACCGGCTCTTTGTAAAATTGCAAGCTTTTATCGGCCGGTGCTTCGGTCTTTTTCCTGCGCACCGCCATATAACTATTGTAGCATATGCTAAAATCCGTTCATATCGGACAATATTCGGATTTTATTGAACAATATTACGATTTTAGAGCACATTAAGCTTTAAGGCCAATGATGCTTCAGGGCCGTTTCATAAGCCGGGAGAGGCTAAGCTTTCATACTCACAGCCGCCGGCTGTTTTTTTAATACTGTATCTTTGGCCGCATCCCGCCCTGTTGATTGAGCCGTGTCCCGTCCTGCCGCAGAATCCGTTTTAAGCATCGTCAGTGCCAGCGCACTCCCCAGCGGAATAAGGCTAAGCCAGGCAGCTCGGACTGTAAGCAGCTTCACCGCAAAAAATCCAAGCACAACACCTATATGAAAAAATGTAAGCGTCAGTGTATAAAAAACCGCTTTTTCCTTCTCTTTTAATGCTTTGGTGCGTATGTATTCCGTCCACCCAAGGAGCATCTGTTTGACATTATTTGTAGAAAAAATCGTTGCGCTATTGTAGCCTCTGGCTCCCGAGAAAATCCCCCACTGACAGGCTGTGGCAAAAAATACCGGGTATAGCGCCACGATCGGGTCCGCCGTCAGCGGTATGCAGCCCGCCAAAACAATGCCTGCGGCTTCTATTACAATACACAGACGGCGCATATCCCCTTTAAAGTATTTAGATACAAGAAAAACCGCAATAAGCGTGGCCCCGTAAATCACCAGTGCCATCAGCCTCACGGCCATATCCATCACATTTCCTTCCAGTCCGCTGATAAGCGCTTCGATCAGATTTCCGGTCTGAGCTGAACCAAAATTTCCGCCCCGCAGCAAAAGCGCATAGACGCCAAGCATACCGCCGATCAGGCACATATTATAATGCAGTACTGTATTTATTTCATTTTTTAACCATTTCACTAAAATCACCAATCCTGCTGCAGCAATTTCGCACAGCTAAACATTTACGGCCTGCGGCCTTAAACCTATAACCGGACGCTCAGACCGTCAGCAAAGGCGCCCCGGACTGCAAAATTTCGGTCAGCGGTGCGCCCCAGATAATCACCGTCACTTCATCCCACCATTGGCGGAGTATGGCATTGGTCGCATACATCATGACCATATTGTGCGATGTCAGGGGGTCAGCGTTTGTCCATAAAATATTTAAATGCCGCACAGACATTGTTTCATTCACTCCTTTAAATCCATGAGCCTCTGGCGCCATAAACCTCTAATATCCATAAACCTCGTAAATTTCCCGGGTATAAACACCCGGCGATTCATATACAATCAAAGGCTTCTCCACACGGAGCATCGAACGTCCGCCCCGCACAGCCTCGATCAGTACCATATTCGGTTCCTTATCTGCAAAAGGATACACAAGACGCATCCTTTTAGGCTCCAGACGGTATTTTGTCAGCATTGTAAAAATCTCCACCAGGCGGAACGGACGGTGCACCAGATAAAACCGGCCGCCGGAAACAAGCAGTGCGGCCGCGCTGGAAATCACATCCTCCAGCGTGCATTTAATCTCATGCCGGGCGATTGCCAGCGCGTCTGATGGATTTTTCAGGCCATGCATATCATTCATATACGGCGGATTGGAGGTGACAACCTCAAAGGATGCCCGGCCAAACAGCTCCGGCGCATCGCGCAGATCGCCGCAGACAATGTCGATCCGCTCCTTAAGGCCATTGTAGGCCACGCTGCGCCGTGCCATGTCCGCGCTTTCCTCCTGAATCTCCAGACCGGTAAAATGCTTTCCCTTTGTCTTGGCTTCCAGCAGGATCGGAATGATCCCCGTGCCGGTGCCAAGATCGATCGCCCGCTCTCCCTTTTTTACCTGGGCAAAGCCGGACAGCAGTACCGCATCCATTCCAAAGCAAAAGCGGTGCGGCGTCTGGATGATCTTATAGCCATTGCGCTCCAGGTCATCCAGCCGTTCCCCGGGGCGCAGCGCAATCTCACGTTGCTGTTCCATAATCGCTCCTTTACAGTGCGGACTTGCCTTCCTTCTTCTCCAGTGCTTCCAGCTTCTTTAGCTCTGCATCGTTGATATTCATCTTTTCCTTCCGGCGTTTCGGCCGGAATTTTAACTGTTTAACGCGGTACTCTCTCAGTTCCTTCGCGTCATTTTCCATAGTTACAAGCACCTTAACCGTCTGGCGGAGTACATTGACATCATTCACCTCTCCCTTAAGCCCGTCGTCCGTCGTTACTGTATCTCCGATAGACGGCAGACGGCTGTTAAGATATTCATAAGTCTCCTGCTCATTTTTCAGGCAGCACATCAGGCGGCCGCACATACCGGAAATCTTCGCCGGATTCAGCGACAGGTTCTGCTCCTTTGCCATCTTAATCGAAACCGGGGCAAATTCAGACAAAAACGTATGGCAGCACAGCTCCCGGCCGCAAATACCTACTCCGCCCATGATCTTTGTCTCATCACGCACACCGATCTGACGCAGCTCGATACGCGTCTTAAATACCGATGCAAGGTCTTTTACAAGCTCACGGAAATCGATGCGTCCATCCGCAGTGAAGTAAAACAGCACTTTATTATTATCAAACGTATATTCCGCATCAATGAGCTTCATCTCAAGCTTATGCTTGGCGATCTTTTCCAGACAAATTTTAAAAGCTTCTTTTTCTTTTTCTTTATTTTTAGCTTCGACGGCGTCGTCCTCCGGCGTCGCAATGCGGATCACCGGTTTTAGCGGCGATACGACAGATTCCTCTTTGACCTGCCGCGGGCCGGTCATGACCTGGCCGTACTCTACGCCCCTGGCCGTCTCCACGATCACATGCTGTCCGGTTTTTACGGGAAAATCCATCGGGTCAAAATAATAAATTTTCCCCGCGTTGCGAAACCGGACTCCGATTACATTTATCATAGTCCATTCTCCTTTATTGTCAAAAGCATCATTTCCAGTGCTGTATCAAAATTTACATTGGCCTTCAGACGTACCTTCGCTTTTTCCATCGCCCGGATGATATGATCAAGCCCCTCAAAGGTCGATTTGGAAGCCATTTTGGACAGCGTACTATATTCCTCCGGATAAATGAGCAGATTCGGATCATTTGTCAGCTTAAGCATCAAAACATCCCGATACCACACCATCATCATATCAATGATGTCATAAATCTCCGTTTTGTATTCTGAAAGCTTCTTTATTGCATCCATCACCACATAAATATCCATATTATCAAGATTTTTCACAAGATTCAAAATAGACTCATGAAGCTCGTTAAAATCCGAAGATGTGGCCATGCGCACAGCCTTGCCGAGATTGCCCTGAGCAAAGGAAGCACAGATGCGGGCCTTATAATCCGGCACCTGATACTGACGGATAAGATACTCCTGAATCTTTTCCGACGGAACCGCCTTCATATTCAGCGTCACACACCGTGAACGGATCGTCGGCAAAAGCATATCTGCATTATTTGTCAAAAGCATGATGACCCCGTAGGCGGGAGGCTCCTCGATCGTCTTTAAAAGCGCATTCTGAGCCTGTGGCGTCATTTTTTCCGCCTCATCGATAATGTATATTTTATATTTACTGCTGTACGGCTTAATGGCAATATCATTATTCACCTGTTCACGAATTTCATCCACACCGATGCTTCCCGGCTTTTCATGGGTGACCCATCGAATATCCGGCTGATTTCCGGAATCCGTCTGCTTACAGGAACGGCACATACCGCAGCTGTCCCCATAGCCGGCCTCACACTGAAGGGCTTTGGCAAACAGCCGGGCTACCATATTTTTCCCGGTTCCGTCAGCGCCGCAAAAAATATAGGCATGGCTCACTTTATTATTTTTTAAGGAATTACTCAAATGCTCAATAATCTGCTCATGGCCAACGACATCTTTAAAACCTGCCATCCGCACTCACCCCACATTCTGTTCATTTTTACCGTTATGATCTGCCATACTCGTGTATGGTGTCTGTCTTTATCCGGTCAAGTATGTCCGCCCGGATCTGTCCAAGACATTGTTCCAGTTCTATATTATCATATCTTTTTGTAATGTAACAATCTTTAATTTTTTCTTCTGAGAAATCTTCGCAGTCTGCCAGAAACCTCCGGCACATTTCCGCATATTTGGGCACAGGCTGCGTCCGCTCCCGCAAAAGTGCCCTGGACAGCCGCAGACCATCCTCCACTTCCACGTAAACCGGCACCATCACTTCCGGGCCGAAAAAATTTAACATCTGCCGGTAAGCCTCCAGAGTGCCAATGACGATAAAATTTCCCTGATCCGGACATATCTGCCCGTCATCCGCTGTAAAATAACGCCACAGACCATGAACCGTGTGATAAGCCCGTGCTTCAATAATCTTTCCGGCAGCCTTCCATGCCTGATAACCGGCCTCATCGGTAAAATGGTACTCCACGCCTTCATGCTCGCCTTCCCGGATCGGCCTTGTCGTATATGGAACAACGGTACGCAGCCCCAGCGACGCATCCGCGGCAAGCCGTTTAAAGATCGTATCCTTGCCCGATGCACTTTTTCCCATAACACAAAATAATTTTCCCATGGCATATTCCTCCGGTTGACGGGGACTGCTCCCCGGTACTCCTTTATCAATTTATATGGACTCAAATAAGCTTTCCCGGCAGCTTCACAGGATTTTATCTCACACCTTAAGCACCGCAATCTGCGGCTGCTCTAAACCGGAAGCCTGCATAGCCTCCCACCGATCTGAGCCTGGAGCCTGCACAGCCTCCGGCCGACCGGAATCGAAAGCCTGCACAGCCTCCGACTGCCCGGAACCCAAAGCCCGCACTGTCTCCCGCTGATCTGAGGCCGAAGCCTGCACAGTCTCCGGCTGCCTTAGTCCTGCTACTTCCAGACCGGCGCGCATATAACGCTCAATTACAGCCAATGTCCGGCTGGTAATGGGCTCTCCGGGCACACAAAATGGCACGCCTGGCGGATATATATAAAGATAGCTGCCGCATATCCGCCCGCAGGCTTCCCCCAGCGGAATCCATTCCACCGGATACATTGCCGCATCACTGCTGCACAGCTTCGGTGTCTCTTTATCTTTGACATCGCCCGGCATATCCGTCCACAAAGCCGCGCGCGTCTCATGGCCGCCCTGGGGCGCCGTTCCCTCGTGTTCCTGCGCCATATCATCGCCGGACTTTTTGGCGCAGGTGCTTCCCGCGCTCGCAGTATCCGCAATATTTTTCGCTTCCAGCCGGGTATCCAGCGCTTCCAACGCCAAAGCCAGGCGTTCAAAGCCTTCATCGGTATCGCAAATGCTTGTCATCGCCAGAGCGTAATCCGCAGATGCCATCTCAAGCTGAAGCCGGTAGTCTTTTCTCAGATGATCGTACAGCCACCGGCCAAGTCCCGGCCGCTGTGTGACATAAAGCACCAGCTTGGACGGGTCATAGCTGCTGCCCTTTGTCCGGCACAAATCCTTCCCGTCCAGAAGCTTTATCCGGCGCAGGCCGCCAAGCCGGCTGCGCAGACGGTTCAGCCGACTTTCATAGTCCTCAAACAGCGGACGGGCCTGCCGCTCTAACAGGGTCATACACTGATCGATAGCTGCCATCATTACATAAGACGGGCTGCTGGACTGAAAGATTGACAGATATTTTTGTACTCTGCCATCATCCACCAGATTGCCGCACCGGTGTAAAAGTGCCGTCTGGGTCATCGACGGCAGCGTCTTATGAAGGCTTTCAATGACTAAATCTGCGCCTTCGGCCACTGCAGATGGTGCGAATCCGCCGCCGTAGCCGAGATGAGCGCCGTGAGCTCCATCGACAATCAGAGGTATACCAAAGCTGTGAACGACACCGGCAAGTGACCGAATATCGGAAATAACCCCCTCATAGGTTGGTGAGGTAATCACTACCGCCAGAATATCATCATACTTTTCCAGAAGTGCACGCACATCCTCTGCTGCCACGCCATCATAAATCCCATAGTCCGGATGAAGCCCGGGATAAACATAAACCGGCCTCAGGCCGCACAATTCGATCGCATTATAGACAGCCTTATGGCAGTTGCGGGCCACGATGATCCGGCCGCCCCTCTTGGAACAGGCCGAAACCGCAGACAAAATGCCGGCCGTACTTCCATTGATCAAAAACCATGTGCGCTCAGCGCCCCTCACTTTAGCCGCCCGGGCCTGAGCATCCTTTAAAATGCCCGACGGATGGTGAAGATCATCAAAACCGTCAATCTCTGTAATATCAATCGCATTCACCGGGGGCAGGGACATAAAATCAGGATTGCGTTTATGCCCCGGCATATGAAACGGATAGTCATCCGACATACCAAGCCTTGTCAGGGCGCGGGCCAGGGCTCCCATACTGCTCATCTTATTCTCCATGCGTGCGGTCATACTCCCCGATAAATTGTTTTGTATACGCCACATCCGACGGGCAGTCTACATATTCACTGCCATACTTCTGCCGGGTTTCATTGCCTTTACCTGTAATCAGGATCACCGTCGGCTCTGTGACTTCCATAATCGCCTTGCCAATAGCCTCGCCCCGGTCCTCGATCATTTCATACGGACAGCCCTGGGCCTTAACATACTGCGCAATCTCCCGGGAAATCTCCTCTACCGGCTCATATCCCGGGTCCTCGGCGACGAGATAAATTTTATCGGAATACTTTCCGGCCACAGTTCCCAGGTCCCGGCGCCGGATATAGGCTTTTTTCCCCGGGCAGCCAAAAATTGTCACAATGCGGCGCCCGCTGTACTCCGCCATAGTAGACTCAAAAAGCTTTTCAAAGCTTAAACGGTTATGCGCATAATCTACGATGGCCACAACCTTATGATCTTTACTGTGATAAAGCTCCATGCGTCCGCTGGAACGGGCACGCTTAAGCCCCGAATACATATATTCTGCCGGAATATCAAGGGCATAGGCAATGGCAATCGCCGCAAGCGCATTTTCTACATTAAACAGTCCCGGCATTTCCAGGACAAATTCCTGTTCAAACCGGTCGCAGATGACATTAAACACTGTGTCCATCCCATTCTTTCGGATGCGGTCCGCGCGTATATCCGCATCCTTATGCGTACCAAAGGTGATCAGCCGTTTTGATGCCCCGGCCGCTTCCATTATCCGTTCAATGCCATCCGAATCAAGATTGACGCAGGCTGTTTTTGTCTGAGCAAAAATCCGCAGCTTGGACTCAAAATAATCATTAAAATCCGGATGCTCAATCGGACTGATATGATCCTCAGAAATATTTAAAAATACGCCCACATCAAAGGTTACACCGTCCACACGGTCATATTTAAGCGCCTGACTGGAAACCTCCATCTCCAGATATTTAATGCCGGAATCCACTGCATGACGGAAATGCTCCATAAGCTCCACCGACTCCGGTGTTGTAATGTGGGACTCCTTTTTAACCACACCGTCGTAGACATCGATGGATGAGATAACCGCGCTCTCCCGTCCTCCTGAAGCTGCCATATAATCATCAATGATTGCCTTAATATAATAAGCTGTGGTGGATTTTCCTTTTGTTCCGGTAATACCAATAAGCTTTAAATCCTCCCACGGCCGGCAAAAATAAAGATTTGCCAGAAACGGCATCGCCCTGCGGACATCGGTTACGATCACATAGGGAACCTCTGTATTGTAGGGGGTCTCGCTGACATAGGCCGCCGCCCCGCGCTCCAGCGCTTCATTAAGATAGTCTTCTTTAAAGGAAGCTCCTTTACATATAAAAAAAGTGTTCGCTCCCGCCTCTTTTGAATTATAGGTCAGGCCGGAAATCTTTGCCGCTTCCTGTCCTTTTAAATCGTATTCCCTGATCAGTCCGGCCGCCTTTAAACAATCCACATAGTCCGCCAGACTGTGACTGATCATCTCTCTCAAAATCATTTCCTCCTTCCAGAGTGTATGCGGTTACTGATAAACCGCGCCGGAGCGCAAAATGGACTCCCGAATCAGAACATCCATAGCATCCAGACAGCAGTCCGGCACATTATGGAAATGCCTGTACACCGACAGCTCTGTACATGCCAGAATGACCACCTCGCACCCTTTCTCTTTCGTCAATTCTTCAATAACACCGTTAAACAGATGGCGGCTTCCACGCTCGCCAGCCTTGATTTCATCGTAAATAATATGCATGACATCCTTCTGCCGCTCAGGCCCCGGATGGACTGCCGTTACATGGGCACGCTCACACTCGGCATCATAAATACCCGCAGAAATCGTCCCGTCCGTACCCATAATGCCAATACGTTTGACCCCGTCATACTTTTCCAGAGCATATCGCACACTCTCCCGGATCATATGAATAATCGGGATATTTACCGCCGCCTGCATCTGCTCATAAAAATAATGCGACGTATTGCACGGGATCGCAATGTTATCCGCCCCGGCTCTTTCAAGCATCTGTACATCGCTTACAAGAGAATCGATCAGCGCCCTGTCGTCTCCTGTCATGATGGCCGCTGTGCGGTCCGGTGTCGTCGCATGGCTTAAAATGATCATGTCAATATGCTCCTGGTCACAGGAAGCATCGGTATGCTCGATCACTCCATTATAAAAAAAATCTGTTGCCTGGGGCCCCAACCCGCCAAGCACTCCAAGCGTTTTAAGCTTTCCAAAATTTATCATAAACATTACCTTTCCTGTAATTTCAGCGATGCCGCAAGCCTGCATGCACGCTCCGCGTTCTGCGCGGCCGCTTTTATCCCGCCTGTTTCGCCATTCTGCACGGCCGCACGGCTAAACTTCAGTCTCAAATTATTATAGTATAACCGATTCTGGACTGTCAATGATATTCCCGGGTTTAACCGTTCAGCAGGCTGAACTGTTACATGCAAAAATCCATTTAAAATCGCCTGCGGCGATGAAATTTTTGTACTCTTGAATCATTTTCTTATGGCCTGCGCAGTAAATACGCAGACCTGGCTGAATAGTTCTTCCCGGGTTTACATTTTATTGATTGATTCTTTACAAAAAATATGCTATATTGAAAAATATATGTATCAAGCGAACAAAATGGTCGATATGTGCGGCCAGCAAAAATAAAGATGGACAGCAGTTTTATCCATCTTTCGGAGGTCATTATGTATAGTATTTATGGATGTCCAATGCATTATGGGGTTGGTGACGAGGGGCTTATGTACAGTCTTGATTATCTTCAGCAGCGTTACGATCTGAAAATTCCCATAGTCCCAGAGATCACTGTCCCAGAAAAGGACCTGCCGAACCTGAAACATCTAGGCAGTGTCGTTGCTACATGCTGGGCGATCGCCAAATATCAGCACCATGTGATACGCCACGGGGATACGCCGCTTTTTATTGCCGGCGATCACAGCGCAGTGATCGGCTCCATCTCCGGCACAAGTGCCAATTACGAAAATCTCGGTCTGATCTGGATCGATGCTCATTCTGATATTAATACCGATGAGACAACGGTTACAGGAAATATTCACGGAATGCCTGTATCAGCGCTTCTCGGCATGGGTGAAAAATCTCTGACAAATATTCTCACCCCAGAGCCTAAGCTTCGCCCGGAAAATATTGTCATGCTGGGGCTTCGCGATGTCGATCCTCCGGAACAGGAGATTCTTGACAGGCTCCATATCAAATACTATACCTGGGACGACATTCGCCACAGAGGACTTAATGTCTGCCTGAAGGAATCTGTTCAGTACCTTTCACATCTTTCGGCAGTGCATTTAAGCTTTGATATTGATTCCATGGACCCCAGGCTGATGCCCGGCGTTTCCGTACCGGTTGCCGGAGGCTTTAATCCAAAAGAAGTGTATCAGATATTTTCCGTTTTTATCCGTCAGCTTCCGATCGTTGCCATGGATATTGTGGAATTTAATATGGCCCATGATGTAAACAGCATTACCTCGGATTTTCTGATCCGGCTGATTTATCACCTTCTCGAAGGCAATGAAAAAGATACGTTTCTTTATAGCAGCAGACATTCGCAGGATATGAAACCGGCTTATTATTAAAATCGGGCAGGGGAAGATTCCCTCCCCAGCCCGATTCTTGCGATTCCTCGCTCATCGAGTGGCATTGCCGCTTGCACGACCGTTGCCCGTCGGATGACCGCTCGTGCAAGTCCGGCGGCCACGCTCCGGGCGCACTCGCGCAAATAGCTCCCTGTCACGGATATGCCATCCGTCCAGGGAGCTATTTCTGATTAGGTATAGCTTTCGCACAATCTTATTTTTTTGTAAGCAGCCTCGTCCGGATATGCTCATTAATGATACCATTCCCGCCAATAACATCGCATTTTTTATAAAATTCCAGCGGCGCTCCCAAAAAATCCGATACAGAACCTCCGGCTTCTTCGATCAATATAATTCCGGCGGCAAAATCCCACGGACAGAGTCGGCGCTCAAAGCAGGCATCTGCTCTTCCGGCAGCAACCCAGGCCATATCCAGCGCCGCCGAACCGGTTCTGCGAATATCCTCACAGTTAAAATATACATTTTTCAAATCCTCAAACACGCTTGCGCCAAGTTCTTTTTTATAGTAAGGACTTGTCCCTGTACAAATCAATCCCTGCGAAAGTTCGGTTGTACGGCTCACCGAAAGCCTCTTTCCGTTCAGCCAGGCGCCTTTCCCCCGAATCGCATAAAACAATTCATTCAGATATAAATGGCAGATTACTCCGAAAACAATTTTCCCGTGAACACAAAGTGCCAGAGAAATGCAGCTGCATTTAAAATCGTGGATCAAATTTGTTGTACCATCCACTGGATCCATGATCCAAAATGGCTTTGAAAAATCAATCGTATGATTATCCTTTTCTTCTCCCATAAATTGTATCTCAGGGCAGAGCGACTCAAGACCAGCTCTCACAAATTCCTGTATACAGACATCGACCTGAGTCACAAAATCGGCCTCTCCCTTTTTGTATATCTCAAGCGTTGGTTTCTTTTCCAGATATTGATTTTTAGCGGCTCTTACCACATTGATAACCTTTTCCGGCGATAAATTTTTTAAAGCTTCCATTATCACGTTTCTCCATTATTTTACATGATACCCCTGCTGTACATAATATGTAACCATTGCCAGAATCCAGTCCGATTGGACAATATCAAAGCCTTTACGGGCAAACCATCCCCAGCCAAAATCCGGATTCCCGCCGAGCGCCGCCGTATCATCATGGCCGGCAGATAACTGGTACTGTTTTCCGAGGTCCAGCGCATTTCCCCACACATAGCAGCCATTGTTTTGAAGTTTTTTGTAAAACATCTCATCCGCCAGAGGGCTGTCCTCTGTATGAAATTTCACTTCCACTGCCACCGTATTGATATTTCCATCAATAAATTTTTCCACCTGCTCCATACGGGTAATCATTGGCATAAACATCCAGGGTGTACTTTGCCGTTCAAAAAAATCCACATATTTATCATCGTCCGGAGACTTAAACAATATTTGATCCGCCATATCCATCTTTTTCACGAGAGCAAATATGCGCTCCCATTTTTCCCCTTCTGCGTCTGGATGCGCAAAGCAGCGGTCCAGATTAATCATACACCGGTTTTTCAGATGTGCGAATGCCTCACTTAATCTCAATACTTTTATTCCTGTGGAAACATTGTTCAAATTATAAAGCTCATATGTCATCAGTTCTTCCAAAGACATTTGCTGAACATTTTTTTGCGTATGAAGCAGCCGCGGCTCCATCGTGTCATGAAATACAACAAGCTCCCCATCCGTTGTCATAGCGACATCCATCTCTATAATATCGGCCCCGTCATGCAAAGCAATATCAAAGCTTTGAAGGGTATTGTCCGGAATATTGATTCCGACGCTGCCCCTGTGACTGGCAATCAGAAAATCTTTAGACTGACGCATTGTGTGCAGTCTTTGTGTATAAGCACCTTTTTTCATCACAGATAACCTCCCTACATTTTTCCAAGAGCCGCACCCATATACTCGGTTTTTATCTTTCGTTCCGTAATAATAAGCAGTATCAGGTTTGGCACAAGCATAATCAGCGACACGACCGAGGCCCTTGTTCTCAAAAAGTTTTCACCAAGGTAGGAAAACAATACCGTCGGAATCGTATCGATGTCCGGAGCACCAATAATAAAAGTAAGATTAAACTCTTCAACACTGTTAATAAATGTAAAAATACTTCCAGCCACAATACCCGGCATTACAAGCGGCAAATAAATTTCTTTAAGCTTCACAAATGTCCCTGCCCCAAGATTAGATGCAGCATCGATCACATCCTGAGGCATGGACTCGAAGCTTACTACAAGAATACGGAGCATAAACGGAAGCGTCACAAGGGTATGCGCCATAATAACTCCGGCATAGCTTCCTGAAAGTCCCATTGCGAAAAAGACTCTGCCCAGGAAAAGTCCCAGAGCCATTCCTGGAAATACCATTGGCAAAAGCATCACAATTTTGAAAAATTCTTTTCCCCGGAGATTTTTTCTTCCAAGGGCATAAGCGGTAGGCAGCGACAAGATCAGCGTCACTATAACGGTTGATACGGCAATAGCAAAGCTGTTGATAATTGCCGAAGCAATAGAACTGTTTTTAAAAATATATTTCCATGGCGCTAATGACAATGATGAAGGAAAGATTTGGTCTAAAGACCACGGTGCTTCCGGGTCTACAAGAGACCATAATACCGCATACAGTATTGGCAGTCCGATCACAATGAAAATAGCTGCCAGGATCAAAATACTCCCAATCATTCTTGCACGGCGGTTTTTTTTGAAATAACTATATTTTTCCATAAACTACTCCTGTCTGTTTCTTACGACGGTTCTGGATACAATCGTATAAAGAGCAACAAATAAAACCGACGTCGCCATCATAAGAACGCCGATACAAGCGGCATTATTCCACTCAAAAAAGGTATATGCATACTGGTACATTAAATTTGAAATCGTCGTCGGATAAAGCGGGCCTGTTGTTTTTGCAATGGAAAAATCATTAAAGGTCTGAATAAATACCATGATCACGGCGACCAGCGCGGAAGGAAGGGATAGGGGGATAATCACATGAAACAGTGTTTTCATTCGTCCTGCACCAAGATTTCGTGCCGCATCGATTACATCCTTCCGGATCGATTCAATCGCCGAATACATGATCAGCATTTGAAACGGAACATTTTTCCATATCTGAACGATCAAAGACCCAATACCGGCACTATCATTCCGCATTCTCAAAGGTTCCTGTATGATATTCAAGGCCATAAGCAGCTGATTCACAATCCCCTGATAGTCAATAATATTTGTAATCAGGAAACCCGCTACCAGCCCCGGAACAAACAGCGGTATTTTGATTAACGATAAAATCGTCTTTCGCCCGGGAATTTTCTGAAGGAATAGCGACAGCGGGTAACACAGAATAATACTTATAAATGCTGTCAGAAATGCGATCTTTATAGAATACAGCAAATCATCTATAAAGGATTTTGTAAATATGTTCTTCCAGAACTCGAGTGAGAATGCAGATTCACCGGTATAATTAAAAAAACCTACACTCTGTGCTGCCATTGAAATAAATGCAAATACAATAAAGATAAGAATATAGCCGATTCCCGGAAGAAGCATGAGATAATCTGTTTTTCTTTTTTTCATAAGCTATGCCTCCGGTTTCATCAGCCGAATTTTATCCGGCGGAATGCACAGACACAGACTGCTGCATTCATCGACACAGAAGTCTTTAGGCACATGTACTCTTAACGTTTTTCCTGACACATTTACATAAAGTTCTGTGGCATTGCCAATATAAACGGAATGGTCCAGCTGCCCTTCGATCATATTTACTTCTCCGGACATTGCGGCATCCCGGTGCATCCTATTTTGCAGCCCGGACATTGCCGATGCCTCTGTCTGCTGCAGCTTTACAGGCACAATATCCTCCGGACGGATGCATACACTCACCGCATCACCGCTAACCCCAAAATCGCCCTCGGCGGTAAGCGTTCCAAATGTACATTCAACCGTACTCCGTCCGTTCTTTACATCCTGTATATATCCCTGACACAGATTTGCTGAGCCGATAAAGTCTGCTACAAAATTTGTCTCCGGTTTGTCATAAATATCCCTTGGACTGGTCATCTGAATAATCTGTCCCTGATTCATAGCGATAATCACATCCGATACTGCTAACGCTTCCGCCTGGTCATGGGTCACATAAACCGTAGTAATTCCCAGTGTCTGCTGAATTTTTCGAATATCCGTGCGGACCCGTTCCCGAAGCTTTGCGTCAAGGTTGGACAGCGGTTCATCAAACAGCAAAATATCCGGCTGTACTACGATAGAACGGGCCAGAGCGACGCGCTGCTGCTGCCCGCCGGACAGTTCATAGGGCATTCTTTTTTCCATGCCGGAAAGATTAACCATTTCCATAGCTTCAAGTACCCGCTTCTTTTGTTCTTCTTTGGAAACCTTGCGCATACGAAGTCCAAAAGCAATATTGTCAAACACATTCTTATGAGGAAACAGCGCATAGGATTGAAAGCACATCGCTGTATTGCGCTTTTCCGGCGGAACCCCGTTCATACGGCGTTCCCCAAAAAATATATCGCCCTGGTCCGGCTCCAGAAATCCGGCGATTGTCCTTAAAAGAGTCGTTTTCCCGCACCCGGAAGGGCCGAGCAGTGTCACAAACTGCCCGCCCTCCACGGAGAAAGAAATGTTTCTAAGTGCCTGAAAATCTCCGAAGCTTTTATTTATGTTTTTTATTGTTAAACTATATGCCATTTTAACTCCTTTTGCTCCGTTTACTCGACTAAAACATTTTTAATAAATTCATCAATATAGTATGCCTTATAGCATGCGGGCATCCATTCCACAGACTTTTCCAAATCTGCGGCGGACAAATAGGTATGTGTCATTTCCATATCCGTACGCGCAGGAAAGCATCCCATAAGATCCATCATATAATTTTGCCCTTCATCGCTTGTAATATAGTCTAACCATACAATACCCGCTGCCGGGTGCTGGGCATTTTTCAAAACAGTCTGCACATCTCCGCCGCCTACAAGTCCAAATTCCGGAATATAAAATCCAATTTCCTTAAAGAGCTCACCGGCCTCAAGTGAATCACTGACACTACTGTCCCATGCTACGGTCATTGTAATCTCCCCCTGATTCATCCGTGAGATTGAATCCGCATTGGACGTTGTAAATGTAATCTGATCTTTATGATCGTTAATCCATCCCCATACAGTATCCCACTTTTCAGTCTTTGCCGGATCAACTTCCCGATCTGACATATACTGCTCAAGCCCGCCGGTTTCGTTCGTAATGACGGTCTGCATCATCGACTGCCCGGAGCCGCCCTTTTCCGGAACACAAAAACCAAACTTTTTAGGGTGCGCTTCAATCCATTGTGTCAGTTCATCCCACGTCTGCGGCAAATCATCCTCAGGCACCTCGTTGGCATTGTACAACATTCCGGTATAGTTTTTATAAATCGGAACCCACTGTCCATCCCCTTCAACGCCTTCAAAGCGTTCACACAGTCCTTCATCCAGCTGATCTTTATGTGTCATCACATCAAGGACCTGTCCATACAGAACATCTGCGTCCATCATCGCATTAATAATATCTCCCGGCAGCCCCATGACATCGATACTGCCTTTTCCATCCTTTTCTGCCAGCACCTTGTTGAGAGCCGTATTTTTATCGGACACCATGATGCTTACCTTGATGCCGTATTTTTGCTCAAAGCCATCGGCAACCTCCTGCCATTTTGCCTCATCTCCCCATATCCACAAAGACATCTCGCCTTCTGCCTGAGCTTCTTTTACAATATCATCAAAGGATAGTTCTAAAAGATTTTTGTTGTCTGCTGCCGATGCTGCCTGAGCGCCGGTATTCGAGCAGCCTGCGGCAGCCGTCACCACAGTCGCTGCAAAAAGTAAGCCGGCGATTAAAGTCCCTCTTTTGTTCATACATAAACTCCTTTTCTTGATCGGATGAGGTTCAGCGAGATCATATCTGTACGAATATAATCAATAGACAAAAATATTTTTTTGTCATTTCGATCAAAATGAAGCTGAACAAGTTTTAGCACTTCATTTCCAAGATGTTGTCTCACTGAACTTTCGTAAACGTCAGCTGCCGTAAGAGCAGTAATCTGCGTAAAGGCCGAAGTGACATAGATTCCTCTTTTTCGTTCCAGAAATTCAAATACCGAATACTTGCCTTGACGTATCTCCGTGTCAAATTTCATATTTCCAATAATATGTGCCGGAAATATACTCCACGACACAGACACAGGCTTTCTATCGGCTGTTCTGATCTTATTAAGAATCCATACATCCTCTTGCTCACGAAGGGACAAGGCTTCCCTCCAGTCATCGTCAGGATCACCAAAGTCCACACTGAGAATTTCCTGATTTGCCTCGTAACCGGCTTCCCGGATCATTCTTCCGATACCCTGCAGATCATTAAGCTGATTATCAATCCTTCGATTCTGATCCAGCAGATAGGTACCGCTGCCATTGATTGTTGTAATTTTTCCCTCACGCTGCAATACCTTAAAATATTCCCTTAGTGTCGGCCGACTCACCTGAAACATTTTAGCCAGTATTACCTCTGATGGCAGCCTGCTTCCGGGCGTCAATTTCTTTTCCCGGATAAAGGCATCCAGTTTTTCTTTGATTTCCCAGTATTTTGCTTCGTTCATAGCTTCTCCTTTCAAACCTGTCTTACAGGTTTTATGCTATCAGAAACAAATCCTGGCATCCATCACATCCTGGTAAAGTTTTTGTTAATTGCAGATGAAATACTCGCTCCATGCCGGTAAAAAATAACAGCGGAAGAAATTTGCTAAAACATCCTTCCGCTGTTTGCTGCTCAATCCGGTTTGATATTGCCTGACAGTGCTTGACATTTTCCGGAGCCATCCGCTACAATAATTCAAAAACGAAACGTCGCATATTCATCTCATCCGCTTGCACACTGTGCGGCCGATTTCCTCGCGGCCGGTACACTTAAGGTCGGTGCACTTTACGGTCGATGCGCTTGCGACCGGTACACCTGCGGCCGGTGCACTTTTCGGCCTGCGGCAGCAAAGTCCGGATCGTACAAACCATGCGGCGCAGTTTAAGGAGGATTTGCAATGCTTTTTTTTGAAAATGATTATGGCGAAGGTGCTCACAGCGCCATTTTAAAAAGACTGTCTGAGACCAATTTTGAAAAGCTTCCCGGCTACGGAAGCGATACTTACACGCAATCCGCAAAAGAAAAAATCCGCAATGCCTGCGCTGCCCCTGATGCCGATGTTTTCTTTCTTATGGGCGGCACCCAGACCAACGCCATCGTCATCAGCACATTATTAAAACGCTATGAGGGCGTTGTCTGTGCGCAGACCGGCCATATCAACAGCCATGAGGCGGGTGCGATCGAATACACCGGCCATAAGGTTCTCGCTCTCCCCCAGCATAACGGAAAAATTGCTGCGGATGAGCTCCGGCAATATCTTACAGGTTTTTACGCCGATGAAAATCACGAGCATATGGTATTTCCGGGCATGGTTTACATCTCACATCCTACCGAATACGGCACACTCTATACAAAAAGTGAACTCGAAGCGCTCTCTGCAATCTGCCGGGACTACGAAATTCCGCTTTACATGGACGGCGCACGTCTGGGATACGGGCTTGTATGCCCGGACACCGATGTCACACTGCCGGATATTGCCCGTCTGACCGATGTTTTTTATATCGGCGGGACGAAGGTCGGCGCACTGTGCGGCGAAGCGGTTGTTTTTCCAAAAAAAGCGCCGGCTCACTTTATGACCATGATCAAACAGCAGGGGGCACTGCTGGCCAAGGGCCGGCTCCTTGGGATTCAGTTTGATACACTTTTTACAGATGAGCTTTACAAAAAAATCAGCGCTAACGCGCTGCACACCGCGTCCAGGCTAAAAGCTGCCTTAAAAGCAAAGGGCTACCGTTTTCTTTTAGACTCGCCGACCAATCAGATTTTTGTCGTTTTGGACAATGAAACGCTTGAACGTCTCCGCCGGGAGGTTGTTTTTAGCTTTTGGGAAAAATGTGATGACAGCCACACAGCCATCCGTTTTGCTACAAGCTGGGCCACTGCAATGGACGATGTGGACGCGCTGATACAGCTTTTATAAACATCCAGAGGCTGTCGGAAAATCGATTGTTTCCGGCAGCCTCTGTCCAATAATCATATTTTGTTTTTTGTTTAAATTCCCAGTATCCGGCGCTCCATGGCAATATGCTCAGCAACAGCCTGAGCTGCCGTTTTCGTTCCATGTCCTTCATATTCTGACACAATATAGCCGTCATAACCGGCTTCATCAAGAATCGGAAGAAGCTTTTCATATGGAATACTCAATTCATTGCCCTGTTCCGTCATACAATGGAACTTTCCGTGAATATGGAATACATAAGGCATAATGCGCTTAAGCCCTTCAAAATCCGGATTTTTACGGAAGGTCAGAAAACCGTACATATTAAAGAAGGAGCTCATAACGATTGGGTCAGCGCCCTTCTCCAGGGCACCCTGATAGCTTTCCACGTTGGGTTTGTCCGCAAATGCGCCCAGATCCGGCACAAAGCCGATATATTTGGAACCGGACTTTTCGATCGCGTCCATGTAAGCCAGCATGGCCGGCGTTGTGGGCGTCTCAGGGTTGTGAATCTCAATACCAATCTTAATTCCGTATTCCTCCGCATACGGCGCCACCTTCACAAGATTTTCCGGCGATAAAAGATACTGCGCACGAATCACCGGACAGCCAAGCTTATGTGCAGCCTTAATGTCGCGAATGGTGCTGGCCACAAGTTCTTCGTCATTTAAATCGCGGTCAAAACGCATTCCGCGGTCTGTATTGGCGCCATAGCTGATGGGACGGACGCCGTATTTTGCTTTCAGACGGTTAACCTCGCCATATATTTTATTTTAGACTATATTCATGATAACACCAGACGCTTTTCAGTATAAGCTTCAAAAACTGAAATTTCAAAAACTGGAACGCTTTTTATATTGATTTCCTGCTCTCCGATACAGCAGCATCCCGACATCCATGTTATTCATCCCAATATCGTGCCGTCTGTCAGTATTTATTCCGATTTTCTTCGTAAATGCTATAATAAACGTACCGAGTGGGTTATTAAATATATACAGGGTTATCGAATCAGATAAAAGCGCCGCAGCCTGACCGTCTATTTAAGATAAGCCAGAAAGCTGCAGCGCTTTTATCTTCTTTCTCTTTATTATTTATAATACTTATCATAATTGGAATACTGGCGCAAATGATTTTTCACAAGGCGCAGGTAACGCTTCCATCCAAGGTCGCCCCGCAAAAACAGCGGATTGACCATTTTTTTCTCACGGATGAGCTTCTTCATGCGTGCTTTCATCTGCGGGTCTTTGACATGCTTAAACGCAACGGCCTTTGGTACAACCATCCAGAGATATTCCTCCTGGGCCGTTTTAAATGGCAGCTCCTTATGCTCCACATAATCCTCCACAAAATAGCGGGCCACATTAAAGCCGGAATTGGTTACATAAAAATTGCTGCGTCCCTGGCGGCAGTTAATCTCAAAAAACTTATATTTTCCATCGCGGGAATCATACTTGATGTCAAAGTTTGAAAAGCCTGTAAACTCCAGCTCTTCAAGCAGATTTCTGACCTTTTCCATCAGCGCGTCATTGGGCTCGGTAATGATGACCGCATGGTTGCCAAGTCCCAGCGGCGTATGCTCTTCAAGGAGCACATGTCCGAGACACATCATCTTGACCTTGTGATTGCGGTCTGAATAACAGGTCAGCACACGCATATACTCATCATTGCCCGGAATCATATCCTGAATGATCAGCTTATCCGAATATCCGGAAGCATAAATGTCCCGGATCGTCTTTTTCACTTCCTCCAGTGAATGAAGCTTATATATTTTATTTTGTCCCTCAAACGGATGATGGAAATAATCAACGCCGTTGGACGGTTTTAAAATCACCGGATACTGAAACTTCACGTCCACATCCATCCCCATTTCAGGGCTGTACACAAGTGTTGCCGGATAATCAATGCCATGCTTTTCACACATTTTGTAAAAATTTTCTTTAATGATTAGCTGCTCCATCAGACTGTGGCCGATGTAGGGGGCGACCACATTTTCCGGGAGCTTATCCTTGATCATGCTCAGCGTTTCCACATAGCTGTCACCGCAGCCAATCGCCAGGATCGTCTTGTCCTTATACTTCTGAGACAGCTTTTTGATTGCCCGGCGCATCACCTCCGGCGTATCCATCTGCGGATTATTCCGGTAGTTTGTGATTTTGCTGTAACAGCTCGGGCCGGACATATACTTTCCAAGAACCCATGATTTTACCTGGTATTCCTCATAAAATGCCCGGGCAACACTGTAAGTATTGATGTCCCCGCCAAATAAGACAGGAACAAATGCTCTTTCTTTAAATTCCATATTCTGACTTCCTTCTTCTACTTTTCTTTACAAGCCGTTAGACCCGATGTCTGCATATAAGCCTGGCAGCATAAAGGTTACATCCGGCTTTTTAAAATACTTCTGGCGACACTGATACCGTTGGCCGATGCCTGCAAAAGCCCCCGTGTCACGCTGGCGCCGTCACCCATGGCTCTAAGGCCGGCAATGCTTGTCTCAAAATCTTTGTTCACCAGAACCTTATTGGAATAAAACTTCACTTCAACACCATAAAGCAGCGTTTCATCACTGGCGATTCCCGGTGTTACCTTATCCAGCGCTTCGATCATCTCTACAATATCTACCATGATCCGGTGCGGAAATACAAGGGACAGATCGCCGGGCACCGCATCCTTTAAGGTTGCCATAATATTATTGCGCACCATGCGTTCCTCAGTCGTCCGCCGCCCGCGTTTGAAATCGCCGTAGCGCTGTACGAGAATACGGCCGTCGCAGAGCATATTTCCAAGCTGGGCGATATGCTTGCCATATTCGATCGGAGACTTAAACGGCGATGTAAAATTTTTGGACACAAGCAGTGCAAAATTCGTGTTTTTCGTTTTATAATCCTGAGACTTATAGGCATGGCCGTTGACAACAGCCAGTCCGCCTTCATAATATTCTGTGGCAACCTCCCCGGAAGGATTCGTACAAAATACACGCACCTTATCATCAAAGGTCGGCGTATAATAAACGAGCTTGGCTTCATAAAGCTTTTCGTTAAGCTCCTTCATAATCTCATCGCGCACTTCCACACGCACGCCCACATCGACCGTGCCAACCTTTGTCTCGATATTATGCGCCTTGCATATATCCGACAGCCACTCGGAGCCCTCGCGCCCGACTCCTGCCACAATCTCACCGGCATAAAATGTCTCTCCTTTATCGGTGATCACGCCGACGGCACGGTCATTTTCGATGAGAATATCTTTAACCATGGTCATAAACTGAATGTTCACACCGGCTTTAAGAAGGTACTCCTGAATCCTTGTATAGATTTTATAGCCTTCTTCTGTGCCAAGATGACGGATCGGACATTCGATCAGCTTTAAATTCGCCCGTATAGCCTTGGCCCGTATATTCTCGATCGCAGCATAATCATCAATGCCGTAAACCTTTTCATCAGCGCCGAATTTCAGGTAGATGCCGTCGGCCTCTTTAAGAAGCGCCTCCGCCTGGTCATAGCCAAGAATTTCCGGCAGATTCCCGCCCACATCCGGTGAAAGGGAAAGCTTTCCGTCAGAAAATGCTCCGGCTCCGGCAAAGCCGGTCGTAATGGAACAGGGCATACAGCCGACACACTTTTTCGTCTTACGCTTCGGACAGCTCCGGTGCTCGATAGCCCGGCCCTTCTCGATCATTAATATATTCACATCCGGTTTTTGCCTGATCAGCTCATAAGCACAGAAAATTCCCGAAGGGCCTGCGCCGATAATGATCACGTCATATTTCATATCACATGCACCTCTTTCCACCTGCAAATCGTTTCCTGCAAAACACCTATTAGTATACCCCCTGGAAATGCCCGCGTCAACGCATTACCTCCCGTCTTTTCCACTTATTCTCAGCATGTCCCGGTTGTGCTCGGTTATACGCGGCAGGTCCCGGGTTATGCTCGGTTATATGCGGCAGGTCCCCGGTTGTGCTCGGTTATACACGCCATGTCCCCGCCCCCGGACAAAGCGGCTGCGCCCGCAAAGCCTTTATCACAGAAATTTTAATTGTCACCTGTGCCGGCTTCTGATACAATAAGCTTATATGCCCTCACAAAATGTACAATCTTAAATCAGGAGATGAAACGAATGAACCAACAGGAAAATAAGCTTGGAACCGCCCCTGTCGGCCGGCTCCTCACCTCTCTGGCGATCCCGTGTATTGCCGCACAGATCGTCAATCTTTTATATAACATCGTCGACCGGATTTACATCGGCCATCTTCCGGGCATCGGCTCCACGGCGCTGACCGGCGTTGGCGTCACATTCCCGATCATTATGATCATATCCGCCTTTTCTGCCCTTGTAGGCATGGGCGGCGCGCCCCGGGCTTCCATTAAGATGGGACAGCGGGACAATGACGGCGCCGAGCGTATTCTTGGCAACTGCCTTGCCTTGTCCATCGCGCTTTCTGTGATACTGATCGCCGTCTTTGAACTAAGCGGGCGTCAGCTTCTGCTGCTTTTCGGTGCCAGTGCCGATACCATCGGCTATGGCTGGAACTATATGTCCATCTATGTACTTGGCACGTTCTTTGTCGTCGTCACTATGGGATTGAACAACTTTATCTCCACTCAGGGCTTTGCTAAAACAAGCATGTTCACGACCATCATCGGCGCTGTGCTGAACATTGTGCTGGACCCGCTGTTCATGTTCGTCTTTGACATGGGCGTTGCCGGAGCGGCATGGGCGACCATTATTTCACAGGCTGTCTCATGTATATGGGTGCTGGTTTTCCTCACCTCGCGCCGCTCCATCCTTAAAATCCGCCGCAAATATATCCGTATGGACCCAAAGGTTTTGCTCCCGGTCGTAGCGCTGGGCGTATCTCCATTTATCATGCAGAGCACGGAAAGTCTTTTAAACATCTGCTTTAATTCATCGCTCCAGAAATACGGCGGTGACCTTTCCGTCGGCGCTATGACGATCCTTTCCAGTATCATGCAGTTTTTCTCACTGCCGATCATGGGCCTTGCTCAGGGCGCGCAGCCGATCATCAGCTTCAACTTCGGCGCCAAAAATAAAGACCGGGTTAAAAAGGCTTTCCGGCTGCTGTTTATATGCGCAGTCACCTTTTCCGTCGTATTCTGGGCCATCAATATGCTGGCACCGGAGCTGCTTGTATCGCTCTTTGCCAGCACACCGGACCTTAAGGAACATTCCTCATGGGCACTGCGCATCTATCTTGCCGGCGCATTTGCCATGGGCGTGCAAAACTCCTGCCAGCAGACCTTTGTCGCTTTAGGAGAAGCTAAAATATCTCTTTTTCTGGCACTGCTGCGGAAGATTATTTTGCTCATACCACTGATTTTTATCCTGCCCCTGTTTTTAGCCGACAAGGTTTTTGCAGTCTTTCTGGCAGAGCCCATCGCCGACATCCTTGCAGCTACAACGACCTTTATCTGCTTTAAAGTAAAATTTTCCAGACTTATGAGAAAAATGTAAAAGCCGCCTGATGTCAGACGTATATACTGCCTGGCATACGCAGAAAACCGCAGGGAATCTCTAAGAGCACCGCCCTTTGTACTCCCTGCGGTTTTATCATTTGCATCCGCATTTATCCGGTATATCCAATATTTTCCATGAGCGCCTCCAAGCGTCAGCGCAGCTGCCGGAGAAACGTCCGTCACCGGTCCCGGTTCGGCTGTAAGCTTACATCCATCCGGCATATTTCAAAAAACAGCCATGACAGCGAGGTCATCCAGAGAGCAATTAATAATAAACTAATGGGATTGAACCCCATTTTAAAGGTAAATTCCGTCCGCATAAACTGATTATACAGATCCAGAGGATCTATTGTCTGTCCAAACAAATTTCCGATTTTAATGCACAGCTCTCCCCCCGAAAGCGCACCGGAAGCACACAGCCACAGCCGGGCATCCGTCCGGTCTTTGTTTTTAAGCCACAGCTTGAGCCCCATACCCAGGCAAAACAGCCACAGGGCGGTGCGCAGGATTCCCATCATATACGGCGCCACCTGCTCCGGTCTCAGACTGCTCACGTCATAGGTATATTGCCGTGCCAGAGTAAAATACTCATTGGCTTCGAAAACAATCAGTATAAAGACAAAGAACACAGCAAACAAAATTCCCCAGAGCCGTATGCTTTTTCCATGCCGTGTTATGCCCATGACAAACAGCACTTCCATGGCGATCGCTGCCGCCGTCAGCAGGCAGAATACGAGCATATTGCCCGGATCTCTGTCAAAAGGCAGCGCGATAAAATACAGTACCTGGGGCACAAGCCCGAGCAGTAAAAACAGGTAGACTGTCCAGGGCGGCTTTGCCGTGCCGGCCGTTACCGCTGCCACAGAGTCTGCCGGCGGTGTTCCTGCGCCAGTTCCCGGTTTCTGAGGCTGAGCCTTTGATGCCGCTGCGGACGCTGCCGCTGCTTTACCGTCTGTCGGACCGCCCTGCGGCTCCGACGATGCTTTGTCAGCGGTCAGACCACTCTGCGGTGCCGTCGCTGTTTTGACGGCTGTCGGGCCGCTCTGCGGCGCCGGCGCTGCTTCCGGCTCGGGTATCCGACGCTCCTGTACCTGCTGCGAAACGGAAAGTGGTTCATCCTGGAGGTTTTGTTTCCAGCCAAACAGCGCCTGCTCAAGAGCATTCATGGTCTGGAATCTTGTATCCTGGAATACTTCCAGGCCCTGCATCAGCGCATCCTCCTGACGCGCATCCACAGAAATTCCCAGCTTTGACGGCGGCAGCAGATGATCCTCAGACAGACGGTCCAGCGATTCATCGGGAACCTTTCCCGTAATCGCCCGGTAAATAGTTGCGCACAGTCCATAAACATCGGTCCACGGCCCCTGCTTTCCCCGGCTCCGGTACTGTTCCTCCGGCGCATAGCCGGGTTTCAGCATCACAGAAAGGCTCCGCTCCCCATCTGCCATAAAATCTCTGGCAGCGCCAAAGTCAATAAGCTTAATCTGACCCTTCTCATCAATCATAAGATTGTCCGGGCTGATGTCCCGGTGAATCAGACCCGCCTGATGGACGGTTTCCAGCGATTTCATTACCGGCCGCATCATCTTAAACACCTCATCGGCGGGAAGCCTGCTCTGGGGACAGTTTTTCAAAACACTTTTTAACGTCTCTCCTTCCACAAACTCCATAACAATATAGGCGGTCTTATTTTCCTGAAAATAATCCTTCACTGCCACAATTCCCGGCAGCCGCCAGAACTTTCCCAGCCTCCTGGCCTCATCCACAAATTTTTCCATACCTTTCTGAAAAAATTCCGTCCGCTGCCCCGTAAGCACGGTCACCGTTGGAGTAAAGCCTGTGTTTCTTGTCACAAAGCCGTTGGGATAATACTCCTT
>CASFBR010000169.1 GCA_949292795.1 uncultured Eubacteriales bacterium | reverse complement strand
GCTTCGGAAGTGATGCAGCCGACGGGACTGTCCGGTGGGAGAACTGGAACAGCATAGTTTTTCATAATATCTTTTAAGGCAAGCATGGGGCTGGTGACAAATTTATCTTTGTGGTAGACAAGATAAAAGGAGCGGTCCCATGCATTTTCTTTGTTGCGGTAAATGCACAGGGTATGATTTTTTATATCCTTTTCCACAAGGCGTACCGAAATGGCCGTGAGACACCCGTTGTTTTGTACGGCCTGGCGGATCGCGTCAGGGCAGCCGGCTTCGCAGACAATGTGGTAGGGGACATTCATCCGGGACATATAATCGGTAAAGAGCTTGCGTGTACCGCTGCCGGATTCCCGGAGTACAAAATTCTGGCCTGCAAGCTCGTTAACATGCAACAGAGACTTCCTGGCAAGGGGATGATCGGGGGCGGCAGCCAGAACAAGATAATCATCGGCGATGGGGGTGGCAATAAGGTCCGGGCTTTCCACGCGGCCTTCGACGATCCCTACGTCCAGCTCGGACTTTAACAGCTTTTCTTCAATCGTCCGGGTATTGCCTACATATGTATATAAGGAAAGCGTATCCATACGTTTATTCAGATCGTTTACGATGTCGGATAAAAGACAGGAACCGATGGTGATTGTTGCGCCGATATGAAGGCTTGAACGGGAGCTGATGCCATTCATGGCTTCTTCAAGAAGCTGGTACTGCGCCAGGGTATGCATGGCATGGGTGAGGAGCATCCGCCCTGCCGGAGTGATATAGAGCTTTTTGGACAGCCGCTCGAACAGCCGGACATGGTAGTACTCCTCCAGTTCACGGATCGCCTGACTGACAGTTGGCTGGGAAATAAAACAGTTCTGGGCGGCAGTGCTCATTTTTCCGGTGCGTGCTACCTCCACAAAGATTTTCAGATGACGAAGGGTCATATTGCGTCATGGCCTCCTTAAATGTTGCGTAAAAAGTCACCTTATAGGAATTACCTATAAGTTTGATTATAAAATATCACTTTTAATAAATTATATCAAGTGTTATACTAAAACAAAACGGTCTGAAGGAGGAAATTAGTAATGAACGTATTGATCATTGGCGGGGTTGCTGCCGGTACAAAAACGGCGGCAAAGGTAAAAAGAGAAGACCCTCAGGCAAAAGTTACGCTGATTACGAAAAGCGCAGATGTGTCTTATGCCGGCTGCGGATTGCCTTATTATGTCGGCGATGTTATTCACGATAAAGCGGAGCTTATTGTCAACACACCGGAAAGCTTTTCAGCACTGACCGGCGTTGAGGTCGTGACACTGACCGAAGCGGTCGCTGTGGACCGCGCGTCAAAGCAGGTGCACACAAAGCATGTAATCAGCGGCGAGGAGGGCGCCTACGCTTACGATAAGCTTGTGATTGCCACAGGAGCCCGTCCGGTGACACCGCCGGTGGACGGTGTTGACCTTGAAGGCGTGTATTATATGCGGACACCCCAGGATGCCATCGCTGTCCGCGAGGCTGTTGACAGCGGCTCTGTGAAGCGTGCAGTTGTTGTGGGCGCCGGTTTTATCGGACTTGAGGTGGCAGAGAATCTTGCTGCCAGAGGTGTGATGGTGTCCGTAATCGATATGGCTCCTCAGATTCTTCCGGGCTTTGATGGGGAAATGGCCGGCTATGTGGAGAACTGGCTGGCAGACCATGATATTATGTGCTTTACCAATACAAAGCTCGAGGCAATCCTCGGGGAAGGTCATGTGCAGAAGGTTAAGACCGGACGCCGTGCCATGAAGGCGGATATGGTCATCCTGTCGGCAGGCATCCGTCCCAACACCGAGTTTCTGGCCGATACAGGCATTGAACTGTGGCCGAACAAGACGGTGAAGGTGAATGAATATCTTCAGACAAATGATGCAGATATTTATGCACTGGGCGACTGTGCCAGCGTGACCAACCGGATCACCGGCAAGACAGCCTGGTCACCGATGGGATCATCAGCTAATATTGAAGGACGTATCGCTGCTCAGAATATTTGTGGTGCGCAGATCAAGTATCCCGGCGTTCTCGGCACAGCAGTTGCAAAGCTGCCTGGATTAAATGTCGGCCGTACCGGTCTGAATGAAAGCGATGCCAGGGCCGCAGGCTTTGACGTGGTGACGGCGCTGTGCGTTGTGGATGATAAAGCGAGCTACTATCCGGGCTTTGGCAGCTTTACGATCAAGCTGATTGCCGACGGCACGACACGCCGGTTCCTTGGACTTCAGGTTCTTGGACAGGGTGTTGTGGACAAGATCGTAGATATTGCTGTGATGGCGATTTCCATGAATGCGACGCTGTCGGATATGGAGAACCTGGATTTTGCATATGCGCCGCCATTTTCTACGGCCATCCATCCGCTGTCTACCGCAGTGAATGTCCTGCAAAATAAGATCGACGGGCGCATGACCTCCATGACTCCGGCACAGTACCTGGACGGCGAGGCCGAGGGCTATGACGTGATCGACCTTGGCAAGAGTGCGACGATCAAAAAGGGAACATTTGTAGACCTTAAGGATGTAAAGCCCGGCTACGATGCGCTGCCGAAGGACCGTCCGCTTCTGCTTGTATGCACCAGAGGACGCCGCGCATATATGAGCCAGGTACAGCTTAAGGCTTCCGGCTATGAAAACACGAAGGTGCTTGAGGGCGGGCTGAGCTTTAATACAGTTGATGAAGAATAATCGCGGCCGCTTTCGCTGCGCCTTTGCGGGTACAGACAGTCACAGGTTACGGATCATTACATATAAAACAACACGGCGGGGTGCCGCCAAACAAGGAGGATAACTTTATGGCAACACTTACAGTTAGTGCTGACAATGAAAAGCGTGTAAAAGCCATGGGCTTTTTAAGCAACAAGGGAACCGATAATTTTTCCGGACGTATTATCACGGTCAACGGAAAGATCACCGCGAAACAGATGGAGTGTATTTCCAGGGCAGCCGAGCTGTATGGCAACGGCATTGTGACCTTTACGACCCGTCTGACGATCGAGGTTCAGGGTATCCCTTATGAAAAAATTGAGGAATTTCAGGAATATATCGCCAAAGAAGGCCTTGTAACCGGCGGTACCGGCTCCAAGGTGCGTCCGGTTGTTTCCTGTAAGGGTACAACCTGCCAGTACGGCCTGATCGATACATTTGCTCTGTCCGAGGAGATTCATCACCGCTTTTATGAAGGCTATGCAGGCGTGCGTCTGCCCCATAAGTTTAAGATTGCTGTGGGAGGCTGCCCGAACAACTGTGTTAAGCCGGACTTAAATGACCTTGGGATCATCGGCCAGCGCATCCCCGAGTTTGATGAGGATTGCTGCAATGGCTGCAAGAAATGTTCCGTAGAAGATGCCTGTCCTATGGGCGCGGCTAAGGTAGTCGACGGCCTGCTGGAAATCGACCGCGACATCTGCAACAACTGCGGACGCTGCATTGGAAAGTGCCGTTTTGAATCCATCGAGGACGGCCAGACCGGCTATAAGATTTACATTGGCGGCCGCTGGGGCAAAAAGGTTGCACAGGGCCAGGCATTATCCCGCATCTTTACGGATAAGGAGGAAGCGCTGTCCGTGATTGAAAAAGCGATTCTTCTGTTCCGTGAGCAGGGAAAGACCGGCGAGCGTTTTTCACAGACAGTGGAGCGTATCGGCTTTGAAAATGTAGAAGCACAGCTTTATGATAATGCGCTGCTTGAGCGCAAGCAGGAAATTTTGGATGCGCAGCTGCATCTTACCGGCGGCGCTACCTGCTAATGATATAAAACCGATCAGGAAGATACAGGCATCCGGCTATTGGCCGGATGCCTTATTTTTCATTGCATAGGAAACTGCGTTTCGCTTTGGATCGCACTGTTCCTGTTGCATTATTGAGCTATTTACGCTATGATAAAAGAATATTAGCCAGGAAGGGAGGTGTCGTATGCCCGGGAAATACGAGGTTTATGAGTATCATATCCATATCGGGGAAATTTTGAAAGCGCTTACAAAAAATGAGCTGATCATGATATGTCGGCAGCATAAGCTGAAGGGGTATTCTCAAAAAAAGAAGCCGGAGCTGATTGAGTTTATCCGCGGACATATCCTTAAGCCGGATGTGCTGTATCATTATTTTCTCTGCCTGAGTGATGAGGAAGCGGAGTATATGCGCATGGAGGTTCAAAGCGGCGGCGTAATGGACGATGCGGAGCCGGAAGCTTTTTCCTATCTTATGGCCGGAGGCTATGCCGGATTTACAGACACTTTAAAATTTGGTATCCCCACAGAGGTCGTGGAGCAGTTTGAAGCCTTTGACGATGAAACGTATGAGCAGAAGCGCAGCCGCATATGTCTGATCGGAAATTACTGTCATATTGCCAATTATCTTTACGCGGTGACACCGCCGATGCAGGTCGTTAAAATGGTGAATCAGTATGAGCGTCAGAAGACGGACTGGCAGGAAGTGATGGAAGTCTATGGTCTGATTTCGCAATACCGCTGTGACTTTATGTATATGGATTATTATTTTGTGGATTATGCTTTTATGGAGAATTACAAAGAACTGCTTGAAAAGCAGGGGAGTCTGCCTTATTATATGCCGTCCGGGCAGGAGCTTAAGGAGTGGTTTCGGCTTGAACTTTATGTCAACCGTGATGCTGTTTTTGAGCTTTTCATCTATATGACACAGCAGCTCTGGCTTAAGCCTGATTTTGCGGCGGATGTCTGCGAGGTTCTGGAAAGTACGATCCGTGTGGGCTGCTATGCCGAAGCTGTCTATCAGCAGCTGCTTGCTTCCGGGGTCCGCTGCCATACACGGCGGCAGGAGCGGGAACTGAAGGGGCTTCTTGATCACCTGATCAATAACACCCGGATGATCATTTACCGGGGCTTTACTCCCGCGGAGGCGGCCCGTTTAAATAAAAACTGATATGCCCGCTGCGGCGGGAAGCAATATATAAGGATATAAAGGAGAGATCAATATGTCGAAAACGAGAATTATCATGCATGGATGCAATGGAGCAATGGGACAGGTGATCAGCCGTCTGGCAGCGGAGGATGACTCTGTACAGATCGTGGCCGGGCTGGATATTGCGGATCAGGGCCGGTATGATTACCCGGTTTATGTCGATCCGGCGAACTGCCGGGTGGAAGCGGATGTGATCGTGGATTTCTCAGTTGCAGCCGCAGCGGATGGTCTGATGGATTTTGCAAGAGCACGGAGACTGCCGTTAGTGCTGTGCACGACCGGGCTGAGCGATGCACAGCTTGAAAAAGTGCACGCACTATCAAAAGAGCTTCCGGTTCTGCGTTCAGCCAATATGTCTCTCGGCGTGAATACATTGTTTAAGCTGGTGGCTCAGGCCGCTTCGATCCTGGCTAAAGCAGGCTATGATATGGAGATTGTGGAGAAGCATCACAATAAGAAGCTGGATGCGCCTTCGGGAACCGCTCTGGCTATTGCAGATGCGATTAATGAGGCGATGGATCATGCCTACCATTACAAGCTGGACCGCAGCGCCCAGCGTGCCCGCAGAGACCCGAAGGAGATCGGAATCCAGGCGGTGCGCGGCGGCACGATCGTCGGTGAACACGAAATCTTTTTCTGCGGCGAGGATGAAGTGGTGGAAATTAAGCATACGGCATATTCCAAGGCTATTTTCGGCAAAGGCGCTATTGCTGCGGCCCATTTTCTGAAGGATCAGAAACCCGGCCTGTATTCTATGGCAGATGTGATCGGAGGAGCAGATCAATGAATGACGGTTTTATCAGAATAGCTGCGGCAACACCGCAGATACGCGTGGCGGACTGCAGCTACAATGCAGCTTCCATAGCCGAATGTATTAAGGAAGCGGTCAAACGTCATGCTAAGCTGATTGTATTTCCCGAGCTTTCCATGACCGGCTATACATGCGGCGATCTGTTTTTGCAGGAGAGCCTTCTTTCAGGCGCGCTTGACGGCCTGGCTCAAATTGTCAAGTTTTCAAAAGATAAGGATATTGCCATTGCGGTTGGGCTGCCCATGACGGTAGATCAGAAGCTGTACAATGCCGGTGTGCTTGTGCATAAGGGATGTATTCTTGGTATTGTGCCAAAGACCAATATTCCAAACTATTCGGAATTTTATGAAGCCCGTCATTTTAATCCGGGGCCGGCACAGGCAAAAAAAATCCGGGTTTTAGGCCAGGAGACATGGTTTGGCAGCAAAATTTTATTTTCATGCGCGTCCATGAAAAATTTTGTGATTGCCATGGAAATATGCGAGGATTTATGGGTACCGGCGCCGCCGAGTATCGGACATGCTCTGGCAGGGGCTACGGTTATTGCCAATCTTTCTGCCAGCGATGAAGTGACCGGCAAGGACGCATACCGGAGGGAGCTTGTGTGCGGACAGTCGGCCCGCCTTGTGTGCGGCTACGTTTATACGGATGCCGGGGAAGGCGAGTCCACAACAGACCTTGTGTTTGGAGGACATAATATCATTGCGGAAAACGGACAGCTGTTAAAGCAGTCCGGCCGTTTTGAAAATCAGATCATTTATGCCGATATGGATGTGGATAAGCTTGTGGCTGAGCGACGCCGCATGACGACCTTCCAGACCACAGGAGCTTCGGATTATGTGACGGTAAGCTTTGATACGGAGGCCGTTTCTTTGAAGCTTGACCGTGCCATTGATCCGGCGCCCTTTGTCCCGGGCGATGCCATGCAGCGGGCAAAGCGCTGTGAGGAGATTTTAAATATCCAGGCGCTTGGCCTTAAGAAAAGACTGCTTCATACGCAAAGCAGCCATGCAGTCGTAGGCATTTCCGGCGGACTGGATTCGACTCTGGCACTGCTTGTGATGATTCGTGCCTTTGATCTGTTAAATCTGGAGCGGAAAAATGTTATTGCTGTGACAATGCCATGCTTTGGCACAACGGACCGTACTTACAATAATGCCTGCCGGCTTGTGCGCACCCTTGGAGCAACCTTAAAAGAAGTCGACATCCGTGCGGCAGTGCGCACCCATTTTGCAGACATCGGGCAGAGCGAAGCTGTCCACGACGTGACCTACGAAAACAGCCAGGCCAGAGAGCGCACGCAGGTACTCATGGATATTGCCAATCAGTGCGGCGGCCTTGTGGTCGGTACAGGAGATATGTCTGAGCTGGCACTTGGATGGGCGACCTACAACGGGGATCATATGTCTATGTATGGTGTCAACGCATCGGTGCCAAAGACGCTTGTGCGCCATCTGGTACGGTTTTATGCCGATACCTCGGAAGATACGGTGCTTAAAGAGACACTGCTCGATGTGCTGGATACGCCGGTGAGTCCGGAACTGATTCCGCCTAAGGACGGGGAAATTTCGCAAAAGACAGAAGATTTGGTCGGCCCCTATGAGCTTCATGACTTTTTCCTGTATTATGTGATGCGTTTCGGCTTCCGGCCATCAAAGATTTACCGGATGGCATGTATCGCCTTTGATTCGGTCTATGACCCTGAAACGATCTTAAAGTGGTTAAAGAAGTTTTACTGGCGGTTCTTTTCTCAGCAATTTAAGCGCTCTTGCCTGCCTGACGGCCCCAAGGTGGGAAGTGTGGCCCTCTCACCAAGAGGCGACTGGCGTATGCCAAGCGATGCCTGTGTGACGCTGTGGCAGAAAGACCTGGAGAATTTACGCTGACCTGAAAACAGATGCTGATCTGGAAAATTTACACAGATGATGAAGAAAGCTTTGGATTTTTTGCTTTATCCAGAGCTTTTTCAATCGCCTGCGTCAGGAGCTGACAGGTATATTGGCTGGAGGCATCGCAGGTGATCTGTGTAAGATCGGTATCGGCGGCAAGTTGACGGCTGATGTCGGCTGCGCATGTTTCAAGCAGCGGATACATGGTAGCCACAGATTCCTCCAGATTGACAAGGCTGACGCCATTAATATGTTCGGCGTCCACGGTGACGCAGACATCTACGGTACTGTCGTTTAAGACAAGCGAGGAGGTATAGACGCCGGGCACATAAGTGGACGATGCAGCGGCGGCAGATTGCTGCGTCCGTTTGTCTTTCGGGCTGAACATAAATACAAGCAGCAGGATAAGAAGTATGGCAAATACAAGAAAAAGTGCGGTATAAATGATTTCCCGCATACGGACAACAACAATATGCGTTTTGGATTTCATAGGCACCCTCCAATGTGCAGCCCCGCGGGCCAAAGGGCCCATAAGGGAACAGTCTTTTTTATATATCCTATGAAGCGAAATGAAAAATATGTCCGTTTCACAAAAAAGCAGGTGATAAGCATGGCATTACAGTTCATTATCGGCGGCAGCGGCAGCGGAAAGTCTCATCAGATGTATGAGGCGCTGATTAAAGCGTCCATTGCCCGCCCCGGTGAAAATTTTATCGTCATTGTGCCGGAGCAGTATACGATGCAGACTCAGAAAAATATCGTCACCATGCACCCGAGGCATGGCGTCATGAATATCGATATTGTCAGCTTTGAGCGTCTGGCCTACCGGATTTTTGAGGAGCTGTCCGTAAAGCGGACGAAAATTCTCGAGGATACGGGAAAACGTATGGTTATAAGAAAAATACTGGCCAGGGAGAGCGGCAGGCTTAAGGTATTTGGCGGGAGTGTGCGCAAGAGCGGATTTTCAGGGGAGCTTAAGTCCATGATTTCCGAGCTTTTGCAGTACAATATTACCCCGGACGGACTGGCAGACTGTCTGAATGCTCTTGATGCGCACAGTGTACTCTACGGCAAGCTAAAGGACTTGGAGCTTTTGTACCGGAGCTTTAAGGATTATATTGAAGGGCATTATCTGACAGCGGAGGAGCTGCTGTCGTGCCTGTGCCCGTATCTGGCAGACTCCCGCATCATCCGGGAGAGCTGGATTTATCTGGATAATTTTACCGGCTTTACTCCGGCACAGTATCAGGTGCTGTCAGAGCTGTTAAAGTACGGAAAAGGGGTGCAGATTGCGCTGACGGTGGATGTGCGCAGCCTGCCCTATGAGCTTAAAAATAACTATGAGCTGTTTTATCTTACAAAAGATACGATACGCCGTCTGGAGCGGCTGTGCGGGGAAATCCACTGTGAGCGCACCGGGGATATGCTGCTTGACGGACATGACGGCGGACGCTTTAAAGAACAAGGCGACCTTTTTCATCTGGAGCAGAATATTTTCCGGAGAAATCCGGCAGTGTATGAGAAGACGCCGGAGCATCTGTTCCTTTACAGTGCCAAAAATCCCGGGGAGGAGACGCAGTTTATTGCACGCCGGATACGCAGCCTTGTACGGGATCAGGGCTACCGTTACCGGGATATTGCTGTAATCTGCGGCGATCTGGACGGCTACCGCCATATGGTCGAGCGTTCCTTTGATGTTTTGGATATTCCGGTTTTTATTGATACAAAGCGCAGTATTTTAAATAATGCGTTTGTCGAGAGCTTAAGGGCGCTTCTGGAAATGTTTGCAGATCGTTTTTCATATGAGAGCGTCTTTCGTTTCCTGCGCAGCGGCTTTGCTGATATTGACCGGGACGATATTGATCTTTTGGAAAATTATGTGCTGGCCTTTGGTATCCGAGGTGCTGCCGCCTGGCAGGGAACATGGATGAAGCGCCAAAAAACGCTGGAGGATGCGCAGCTTCTTTTGCTTAATCAGCTTCGGGAGCAGGCATTTGCATCCATCTGGCCGCTGTATGAAATATTTAAGGATAAGACCTCCACCGTGGCGATGCGCACAGACAGCCTTTTGTCGTGGATCAGCCAGGAAAAAATCAGCGAAAAGCTTGCGGCTATGGCGGCCGGCTTTGAGCGGGAGGGGCGTCTTTCTATGGCCCGGGAGTATACGCAGGTGTATGATCTGGTCATTGATCTTCTGGAAAAATACAGGGACATTCTCGGCGATGAGATCGTTGGCATAAAGGAGTACAGCGAGATTCTTGACGCAGGTCTGGATGAAGAAAAACTGGGGCTGATCCCGCCGGGCATTGATGAGGTGACGGTTGGGGATATTAAGCGGACGCGCCTGGACGGCATCCGTGTCTTATTTTTTATGGGAATGAATGAGGGGATTGTCCCGTCTGTTCCCAGAGACGGCGGCCTGATTAATGACCGGGAAAAGGAACGGCTTTCTGGCCTTGATGTGGAGCTGGCGCCCACAGCCAGGGCACAGGGCTATTTTGAACAGTTTTATATTTACACGGCATTTTCCAAGGCCAGCGATCAGCTCTGGCTTTCGTACAGCCAGGTGAGCGCCGGGGGCAAGGCAATCCGCCCGTCCTCCCTGATCCGCCGGGTATGCCGGCTTTTTCCAGAGCTTGTGCTCCGGGAATGTGAACGGGAGGATGACTGGCGCATATGGCTTTCCGGCCGGGAGGATGCCTTTTTGCGTCTGGCCTGCGGCTTTGGAACGATGGAGCAGGAGCAGCCCCGGGACGAATGGAAGGAGCTGTATGGATGGTTTTTACAGCAGCCGGCATATAAAAAGGCAGTAAACCGGCTAATGGATGCTGCGTTTATTTCCTATATTTCCCGGCCCCTGTCCCGGGCGGCCGTGCAGGCGGTCTACGGTTGTGAGCTTTCCGGAAGCGTGACGATGCTGGAACAGTACGGGGCCTGTGCCTATGCACATTTTTTGCAGTATGGACTGTGTCTTGGGCCGCGGGAGGAAAGCCGGATACAGGCGCCGGATATTGGGATCATCCTTCATCAGGCGCTGGAGCGGTTTGCGTCGGCCATCGCCGGGCTGGGCTATACATGGAAGGATGTGCCGGAGGATGTACGGGAGGACGTTAGCAAAAGGTGTGCCGAGGAAGCGGCTAAGGATTTTAATCATACGGTGCTGCTGGAGACAAAGCGCAGCCAGTATCAGATAAAACGGCTTGTCCGCTATGTGCTGCGCACAACCTGGGCGGTTAAGCAACAGCTTTCCAGAGGCGAATTTCTGCCGGAAGCCTTTGAACTGAGATTTGACAGTGATGCCCTGGAGGGATTTAGAGATATTCCCATTGGAGCGGATGCCATGATGCGGCTTAAAGGGACGATCGACCGGCTGGATGTGTGTGAGACCGGAGATCAGCTTTATGTGAAGATCGTGGATTATAAGTCCGGGAATAAGCACTTTGATCTGGCGGCACTTTACTACGGACTTTCCTTACAGCTTGTAGTGTATTTGAATATGGCACGGGCTATGGAGGAGAAGGCTCATCCTCAAAAGACGGTTATCCCCGCAGGAATTTTATATTACAATATCGATGACCCGCTTATTGAACATAAGGATGCCCTTGAGGATGAGAGTGCACCGCCGGTGGAGGATGAGATTTTAGTAAAGCTTAAAAGCAGCGGCCTTGTCAATGGAAGTCCCGAGGTTATCCGGCTTTTAGACCGGGATTTTACGAAAGATTCTCAGGTGATCCCGGTATCGCTGACCGCTTCCGGGGCGCTTTCAAAGCGTTCATCCGTGGCATCGAAGCAGCAGTTTGATGAGCTTGGCCGGTTTGTATCCCACAAGGTACGCCGGTTTGGCAAAGAGATTTTTAACGGGAGCATTGATGTAAATCCTTATATAAGGGGAACTCAAAAGGCATGTACTTATTGTATGTTCCGAAGTATATGCACATTTGACGAGCGTATCCCCGGATTTGATTACCGCAGGCTTGGTACGCTTGGCGCCGGAGAGGCGTGGGAGGCCATTCACCGGTGGAATACGGAGCACGGACAGGAAAAGAAAGAGGAGGCGGATAACCATGGCGGCACGGTGGACAGATGAACAGCAAAAAGCGATCGATTTAAGGCACAGTAATATTTTAGTTTCAGCCGCTGCGGGTTCAGGCAAAACCGCGGTTCTTGTGGAGCGCATCTTTTCAATGCTGACCGATTTGCGGCATCCGCTCAATATTGATAATCTGCTGGTGGTGACATTTACAAATGCTGCGGCAGCGGAGATGAAGGAGCGTGTGGAGGAACGGCTTTCAAAAAGCCTTCAGGAAGACCCCGGCAATGAACATATTGCCCGGCAGCTGGCCTCCATCCACAGTGCTCAGATTATGACGATCCACAGCTTTTGCCTGTATGTGATCCGCAATCATTTTAATGAGATCGATCTTGATCCGGCGTTTCGTATCGGCGAGGAGACGGAGCTTAAGCTGCTTAGGGGAGATGTGGTACAGACGCTCCTGGAAAAACGCTATGAAAATGGAGACGCGGACTTTCTTGACTTTGTGGAATGCTTTGCAAAGGGCAAGCTTGACGCAGGGATCGAAGACCTGATTTTGTCTGTGTATGAGTATTCCAGAAGCTATCCGTCGCCAAAGCTGTGGCTTAGGGGCTGCCTGGACAGCTTTTTGACGGAAGATGTACAGGCGCTTGACCGCCTTGCGGCAGTACAGTTTTTATATGCAGATGTGCGCCGGCAGATTAAGGAGCTTCAGCGTACGCTGCGCGAGGCGCTCGCGCTTTGCACGGAACCGGACGGCCCGGTGTTTTATGAAGATATGCTGGCTCAGGATTTAAAGACGGTCGATGCGCTGGAAGCGTGCCGCAGCTATGATGATTATTTTCATGTGCTGGCCGGACTTTCCTTTGCGCCGCTGTCACGGAAAAAAATGCCGGATGCCTCGGAGACAAAAAAAACGCAGGTAAAAAATATGCGCGCCTTTGTGAAGGATACACTGACGGCACTCAGGGATGACTTTTTTCCCACGGACGGCGGCCGCGCAGCGGCGGCTTTAAGGCGGATGGCTTCGCCTATGGCGGTGCTCGTATCTTTGGTGGAGGAATTTTCACAGCTTTATCAGGAGGCTAAGGAAGCCAGAAATATGGTGGATTTTGGCGATCTGGAGCATTTTGCCTTAAAAATCCTTACACGTTATGAGGATGGGCGCTGGCTGCCAACGGATGCCGCTGTGGAGCTGTCGGATCAGTATGAAGAAATATTGATCGATGAATATCAGGACAGCAACCAGGTACAGGAAACGATCCTTGGCAGTATTTCCCGGGAGCGGCTGGGCCATCCGAACATGTTTATGGTCGGCGATGTAAAGCAGAGTATTTACAAGTTTCGTCTGGCGAAACCGGAGCTGTTTATGGAAAAATACAAAACCTATCCAAAACGGGACGAACGCTACCAGAGAATTGAACTCCATAAAAATTTCCGCAGCCGGGATACGGTGATCAATACTGTTAATTTTCTTTTCCGTCAGCTGATGGCAGCTGATCTGGGAGATATTGACTATGATGACGATGCGGCACTTTATCCGGGGGCGGAGTTTAAAGTGCCCGATGACCTGTCGGTGACATGGGCGGATACAAGCGAGGTGCTTTTAGTGACACCGGGCGATGAGCTGGCCGGGAAAATCGCTGAGGATCGCGATGACACCCTGCCCGGAGGGCGTACGGCAGCAGCGGAAAAAGCGGAAGCGGCTGGGAAAGCAGTGACAGCGGGGGAAGCGGCGGCAGCAGAAGCAGAAGGGCAGACGGCGATGACCGAGCGGGAGCTGGAGGCCCATGGCATTGCGCTGCGCATCCGCGAGCTTGTGGAAGGGCCGTCGCCGCTTCAGATCGTCGATAAGGAGAGACAGGAATTTCGTCCGGTGACCTATGGAGATATTGTGATCCTACTGCGGACGATGTCTGGATGGGCGGATACGTTTGTACGGGTACTGAATGAAGAAAATATCCCGGCTCAGGCGGAGACCGTGACCGGTTTTTTTTCCGCCCTTGAGATTCAGACCATGCTTTCGATGCTGAGCGTGATCGATAATCCCCGGCAGGATATTGCTCTGGCAGCGGTATTAAAATCTCCGGCAGCAGGGCTTGATGATGAACAGCTTGCGATGATCGCTTCGGTGTTTGGACATCCGAGGGAACATCCGCACACGCTTTATGACTGCTGCCGTGCCTTTCTCGCAGATGGAAACGGCCTGGTTTTGGAGCAGTATTACAGCAAGGAGCAGCTTGCAGACGTTCAGGAAAAGCTCGCGGAGTTTTTTTCACTTTTGGAGCGTTTTCGTGATGCTGTGCCGTATACGCCGGTACATGAGCTGATTTTAAGGGTCTGTGAGGAAACGGGCTATTATGCCTATGTCAGCGCCATGCCCGGAGGTGCGGCGCGCCGGGCCAATCTGGATATGCTCGTGGAAAAGGCGGTGGATTACGAAAAGACAAGCTATCATGGCCTGTTTAATTTTATCCGCTATATTGATAAGCTTAAAGCTTATGAGGTGGATTTTGGCGAAGCGGCGGCCGCCGCCGGGCCGGCCGGGACAGTGAGGATTTTAAGCATCCACAAAAGCAAGGGGCTTGAGTACCCGGTTGTTTTTGCGGCAGGTCTTGGGAAGGCGTTTAACCAGCAGGATGCCCGAAGCGCACTGCTGATTCATTCCGATTTTGGCTTTGGCCCGGATGTCATTGATACCGGGCGGCGGGTCAAGGCGCCGAGCCTTTTAAAGAAGATACTCGCGAGAAAAACAATTCTGGAAAACCTCGGAGAAGAGCTGCGTGTTCTTTATGTGGCGTTGACCCGCGCCAGGGAAAAGCTGATCCTGTGCGGTTATGTAAAGAATATGGATAAAGCGCTGGAGCGCTGGAGCGCCTCCGGCGGAGACCATATGGTACTGCCTTTTTCGTGCCGTCAAAGCGCCCGGTGTTTTATGGACTGGATTATGGCTGTGCTGGCCCGGCATCAAAGCGCCCACGGACTGCTTGCGGCTTATGGCCGTCAGAGTCCGGTATTCGGGCGTTTTTATGAAATACCGGTGCCGGTGATCGTTAAAGTGCTTTCCGGAAGTCAGATACTTAGCCAGATGGCGCAAAAAAGCATGGGCTTTCAGATTGGACAGGAGACGCTGCGCCGCTGGGATGCCAGCCGCGTCTATGTTCCTCAGATGCATCAGCAGATGGATCATTACCTGGACTGGGTTTATCCCTATGCCGGCCCGTACCGTCTGCGCACGAAAATGACCGTATCTGAGATCAAGACACTGGCGCAGATGGCGGATGGTGCGGAGACGGCGGCAGAGGACAGTCTTTTTATACTGCCGGACGAAAGCAGAGCGGCTGGATTTCTTTCGGATGGCACAGATCGGGAGGATACGGCTTTGCAAAAGACGCAGGAATGTGTACCGCTTCGGGAGCGTATGGCCCGGGCCGCTTTGCGGGGCACAACGGTGCATAAGATTTTGGAAAAAATGGATATTGCTTCGATTCAAAGTATGAAGGATGTTTTTGAGTTTATTGAACAGCTGTGCGCGTGCGGGCAGATCGAGCGTGAAGGTGCGGCACTTGTGTATGTGCCGGGGATTTACAGCTTTGCCCGTTCAGGGCTGGCTGGACGCATGGCCCGGGCGGCGCAGGACGGAGGGCTGTTTCGGGAGAAGCAGTTTGTGATCGGAGTGCCCTATAAGGCGGTGGAGCCGGAGTCCGGCAGTGATGATATGCTCCTCATCCAGGGTATCATTGATGCGTGGTTTATCGAAGCCGGGCAGGCTGTTATTGTGGATTATAAAACCGATTATGTGCCCGATGACGGAACCGGTCTTGTAGAAAAATATAAGGCACAGCTTGATTATTATGCAATGGCGCTGGAGCAGATGACGGGAATCCCGGTGAAAGAGAAAATCATTTATTCGTTTGGGCTTGGCAGGGAAATTCTGGTACAGTAGAAAACAGACAAAACGGCAATATTATAATTGTCGCTTAAAATTAAGAATGTGTGTCTGAAAGGAAGTTTTGTAATGTCAAGACCCAAAAAAGAGATTGATCTGACAAAGCTTACAAAGGATGAATGGCTTAAATATGAGGTAGCTGCCGAACTTGGTGTTTTTGATAAGGTGATGCGCCTTGGCTGGCAGTCGCTGACTGCCAGCCAAACCGGGCGTATCGGCGGTATTGTCGCCAGAAAGAAAAAGGAAAATGCGTTAAAGCATGGCGATCTGGTCCATGAGGAAGGTTTCAAAGCTGCAAAGCTGCGAAGCGTCGGTAAGACGGACGGCTGCGGCTTCACCGGCAGCACACATGGTTAAGATGCCTAGCGCGGCAGCCTCAAGCGTATTGTCTGCTACGGACAAATAGGATGCGATGATGGAATTGACCATGCATCCTGTGCCGACAAGCTTTGGAAGCTGGGGAACGCCGCGGGACAAAGCGAGTGTTGTGACCCCGTCACTGATATAATCGACAGGGCCGGTGCAGGCGGTGACACATCCCCAGGTTTTTGCAACCTCTGCTGCAGCCTGGGGGATTTCCGGGGAAAGGGTGGCTCCGTCAATGCCTTTGCCTGGCGTTGTCTCACCATGAAGATTTAAAAGCTCCGCGCCATTGCAGCGGATGACATCAAAATGAAAATTTTCAAGAAGTGAGCGGATAAAATTAAAACGGTAATCGGAAAGCCGGGCGCCCACAGGGTCCAGGACAACCGGAATATTGCGGGCATTGGCACAGGAGAGTGCCTTCGGGATCGACCGGATGACTTCATCGTTTAATGTTCCGGTATTTACAACAAGGGCATTGGATTTTGACACGACCTGAATCGTCTCATCGGCGGCAAAGGCCATGATGGGAGCAGCGCCGAGAAAGGCGGTCACCCGTGCGCACTGATACATTGTTACAAAATTGGTAATATGATGGATTACCGGTTTTTGTGCGGCCAGGCGCCGCTTATATTCCGGTATTTTATTGAGAAGCGCTTCTGCTGCATATGCAGTCTTAAATGTCTGTTTTTCGTCTGCGGTCATCATAGACTGCCTCCCTTTTTCAATATTTTCATCAGACGAAGCTGTTTGATGATCAGATAGGCGATGATACTTCCAACAATCGTACTTACAAAAAACGGAAGAACATAGGAAAACATGGCCGCGGAATCACTGCTTAAAAACAGCTTGGCCACGAAAAAAGCACAGATGCCGCCAAGGACGCTTGTGCCAAAGACCTCTCCGATAAAGGCGGCGATGTCTTTTTTAAAGAGAACAAAAAGGAGACCGGACAATGCTGCGCCGATCATGCTTCCGGGAAAAGCAAGAAGGCTTCCGGTGCCAATCATAAAACGGATCAATGAGATAAAAAATGCGTTGGCGACTGCATAGCCGGGGCCAAGAATGACCGCGCCGCATACGTTGATAAAATGCTGAACCGGCGCACATTTGGATGCCCCGATGGGAAAGGTGATGAGCGTGGAGGTGGCCACGCCGAAGGCGATAAAAAGCGCCGAAAGTACGAGCTTTCGCGTATGTACGGATGTGAGTACCGGGTTTTTAGAATGTGTGGATTCGTTTGTCATAAGTGTGATTCCTCCTGTCAGTAAAAGTCGGCGGCCATTACGCGGTGACGCAAAGCGTCCCGCGAATGGCTGTCAAAGCGCAGCGGATTTTGCAGCCTGTGCAAAAACCGCCAGATGCGCAGATATAATGGCCGCTTTGCGGCCATTATATCATTGTAAACTGGAATTGGCAAGGGTGGCGGGCTGGCTTAGTTGGATGCAGGCAACGCTTATACAAGGCCGTTTATAGGTCTTTCATATGCTTTTGTTCGGATAACAGTGCTTTTAAACGCTCGATTTCCTGCTGCAGCTGTTTGTTGTCGTTTTGTAACTGAGCGTTGTCGCTCTGTAACTGAACGTTGTCGTTTTGTAACTGGGCATTATCGCTCTGTAATTGAGCGTTGTCATTTTGCAGTAGGGTGTTATCGTTTTGCAGTTGAGCATTGATGTTTTTCATCTGCTGATGCATCCTGCGTTCATATTCCAGCATTTTTCTGTCATATTCCTGCATCTGAAGATCAAATTCTCTCATATGGCATATGTCCATCACATCCTCATCCTGAGACAGACTTTGCATGGTTTCTTCCACTTCTTTGAATAACCGGTTATCTTCTGACAACATCTTTAATTCCTCCCATGTGGTGGCTGCAAACAGGCGGCCCCATTCATACAGTCCGCTGGCGCGTTCTTCCGGAGTCGCATTTTCTATATGCTTTAATGATAGCACATTTAAACAAAGATTGTCACTATATATCCGATGCGTTTTTTTGTCCATAAATCGATTTTGAGAATAGAAT
>CASFBR010000168.1 GCA_949292795.1 uncultured Eubacteriales bacterium | reverse complement strand
CCCTGCGACTCATCGACCATCTTAAACATATAGGCCAGATTCTGATCCATTTCATTTTCAAAAGCAAGGTCATTGGCTTCTGCCCAGAACTGCTCCACATCATAGCCCACATCCTGTATAAACCCCTGAGCCTGCATATCGTCAGGGGATAAGGTTTTATCAAAATCATAGCAGATGGCCAGTACCGGCTGAGCCTCTCTGGACCTGCGCTTAAACCCTTTTTCTTTTCCCATAAATACCTCCTTTATAACCAGAGCCGGAAGCGGCTTTCCCGAAAGCGGCTTTCTGAAGTGTCTTTCCCTGAAGCAGCTTTCCCCGAAGCGGCTTTTCCTGAAGCGGCTTTCCCGGAAAGCATCTTCCTCCGCTCCGGTTACTGCGGTATCGCCAAATGATGACGGCTTTTCTACATTACTGCAAACTGGCTGTTATAAAGCTCGGCATAAAAGCCATTTTCCGCCAGCAATTCTTCGTGCGTGCCCTGCTCGATAATCTTTCCGTCCCGCATAACAAGAATACGGTCAGCTTCCTTAATCGTTGACAGCCGGTGCGCTACAATAAAGCTTGTACGCCCCTGCATCAGCTTGGCAAAGGCTTTCTGAATACGGATTTCTGTGCGTGTATCAATGGAGGATGTCGCTTCGTCGAGAATCAGCATCGGAGGCAGGCAAAGCATTACCCTGGCAATGCATAAGAGCTGCTTCTGTCCCTGAGACAGATTGCCGCCATCCTCGGTAATGACCGTATCATAGCCCTGGGGCAGACGCCTGATAAAGCTGTGTGCATAGGATTCCTTTGAAGCCCGCAGCATCTCCTCCTCCGTGGCATCCGGCTTTCCATAGAGGATATTTTCGCGGATCGTACCATTCTTCAGCCATGTCTCCTGCAATACCATACCGTAATTTTCTCTCAGGCTGCGCCGTGTCATTTCCCGGATGTCGATGCCGTCCACACAAATGCTTCCGGCATCCACATCATAAAACCGCATCAGCAGATTAATGACCGTACTCTTACCACATCCCGTAGGACCGACAATGGCAATACGCTGTCCCGGCTTCACATCCAGATTAAGATTTTCAATCAGCCGGACATCCGGGCGGTATGAAAAGCTTACGCGATCCAGTGTCACCTTCCCCCGGGCATCCTTTAATACTGCGGCATCCGGCGCATCGGGTGTCTGAGGTTCTTCCTCGATCAGCTCAAACACGCGGGCCGCGCAGGTCAGCGCATTTTGCAGCTCGGTCACAACACCGGAAATCTCGTTAAAGGGTTTGGTATATTGATTGGCATAATTTAAAAATGCAGACAGCTGCCCGACACTGATCCCGCCGTAGATTGCCGACAGTGCGCCGGTGATTCCCACGCCGGCATACACAAGCCCGTTGACAAAACGGGTTGCCGGATTCGTAATGGATGAGAAAAATGTTGCCTTTAAACTGCTGCTTTGAAGCCGTCGGTTGATCTCCTGGAATTTTTCAGCAGCCTCCTTCTCATGGCCGAAGGCCTGCACGATCTTCTGCTGCCCGATCATCTCATCAATATGAGCCGTCAGCTCGCCTCTTGTCTCCGACTGGAGCTTAAACATCGAATATGTCCGTTTTGAAATAAATGCCGCCACAAACAGAGATACCGGCGTGATCAGCAAAACCACAAGGGCAATCCAAAAGTCAATGCTCACCATAAAGACAAGCGTTCCCAAAATCGTCATGACTCCGGTAAAAAACTGGGTAAAGCCCATGAGAAGGCCATCGGAAAACTGATCCACATCGGCCACGATACGGCTAATCACATCGCCGTGGGGATGGGAATCCACATATTTAAGGGGAAGCTTTGTCAGCTTATCAAAAGCCTGACGCCGTATATCCCGCACAACACTGTATGTAATGCGGTTATTGCATGTATTCATCAGCCACTGCATCAGCGCGGTCGCCGCAATGACGATGACCATCTTAATAAGGATGACCATGATCCCGTCAAAGTCCACCAGCCCTGAGGCAACAATAAGATCGACCGCATCTCCGGTAAGGATCGGCAGATACAGCGTCAGGATCACCGATACGGCAGCAAACAGCAAAGATAAAAGCTCCAGCGCCCAGTATTTTTTTAAGAAGGATAATACCTTTTTTATCGTCTGTTTATGTTTAAATCGCTTATGCATGGGCAACCTCCTTTGGAAACTGGGAATAGTAAATCTCCTGATAAACACTGCAGGTCTTAAGCAATTCTTCATGCGTGCCTATGCCGGCCACCTCGCCGTCATCAAGCACAATGATCTGATCCGCATGCCAGATGCTTGCCGCTCTCTGAGAAACGATAAATACCGTCATAGCTTTGTCAAGATTTTTAATCGCTCTGCGCAGATTGGCATCTGTCGCATAGTCCAGAGCCGACGCGCTGTCATCAAGAATAAGGATTTCCGGCCGGCGCACCAGTGCACGGGCAATGGTCAGGCGCTGCCGCTGACCTCCGGAAAGGTTGGAGCCGCCCTGTAAGATTATCGTATCAAGCCCCTTATCCTTGTCCCGGACAAAATCAAGCGCCTGCGCCGCACAAAGGGCAGCTTCCATCTCCTTTTGAGTGGCATCTGCCTTTCCCCAGCGAAGGTTCTCGGCAATCGTTCCTTTAAATAAAACAGCCTTCTGTGGAACAATACCGATCTTTTTTCGCAGCTGTTCAAACGTATATTGGGATACCGGATGGCCCCCGATTAAAATCCTTCCGCCGGTGGCATCATAAAATCTCGGGATCAGATTGACAAGCGATGTCTTTCCGCTTCCCGTACCGCCGATAATGCCGATCGTCTGGCCTTTCTTCACGGTGAAGCTTAAGCCTTTCAGCGACGGCTCCGAAGCATTGGCATAGGTGAAAGAGACATTTTCAAAAACCACTTCCGGCACATCGTCCGAAAGCTCCTGCGTCTGACCAGCGCCGCTGCCCGGAAGCAGAGTCGGCTTTGTATCAAACACAGCCGAAATACGCTTCGCACAGGCCAGTGATTTTGTAATATTGATAATGAGGTTTGCAAGCTTTACCAGCTCCACAAGAATCTGCGACATATAGCTGACCAGCGCCACAACCTGCCCCTGGGAGATCACACCGTCCTCCACCTGCCAGGCGCCTGTCCAGATCAGCACAGCCAGAGCGACATTAATGATCACATAGGTCAGAGGATTCATAAGGGCGGAAATCTTTCCCACAAAAATTTGACCCTTCACAAGCGCATCATTGGCCGCTTCAAAATCTTTCTTTTCATCCTCCTCTTTGTTAAACGCACGGATCACACGGGCGCCGGAAAGGTTCTCCCGGGTATGGAGCAGCACCTTATCCAAACGGTTCTGAACCTTGCGGTACAGCGGAATACTGATGATCATCACACCGAATACCACAACAGACAGCAGCGGTATCGTCACAACAAATACAAGCGCCGCCTTAACATCGATCGTAAAGGCCATCACCATCGCGCCAAATACGATAAACGGGGACCGCAAAAACAGCCGAAGCACAAGATTGACACCGGACTGAACCTGATTAATATCGCTTGTCATACGCGTAATAAGCGTCGATGTGCCGATTGTGTCCATCTCCGAATAAGACAGAGACTGGATATGGCAAAACAGATCGTAGCGCAGTGCCGTGGCAAATCCCACAGCCGCCTTTGCCGCAAAGTACTGCGCTGTAATGGAACATACAAGGCCAATGACCCCAAGGGCAATGATCACGGCGCCCAGCTTTAAAATATAGGGCATGTCTTTATTATTGATACCTTCATCAATAATATGGGCCATGACAATCGGGATAAGCAGCTCGAAGGACGCCTCCAGAAGCTTAAACAGAGGGCCGAGGATGCTTTCCTTTGTGTAGGCCTTCAAATAATGCAGTAATTTTCCCATTTGCAATTCTCCTCATTTTCATGTACAATGTAGTTGTTATATATTTCTTGCATATTTATATTTTGGATTATATCATTTTTATATAGGTTCGTCAACGATTGCACTATGATTTGGAGGCAGAAAATGAATTTCAAACAGCTCTACTATTTTACAGTAATCGCAGAGGCCGGAAGTCTTTCCGCGGCCGCCCAGAAGCTTGGCCTTTCCCAGCCGCCGCTCAGCCGTCAGCTTGCCCAGCTTGAAGAAAGCCTGGACACACCCTTATTTAAGCGCAGCGCTCACGGCATGGAGCTTACCGGAGCCGGCCAGGTCCTCTACTACCGCGCCAAAGATATTTTATCCATGGTCAGCACTACTGCTGCCGAAATCCGCTCCTTTCACGGAGGGCTCTCGGGCATACTAAAGATCGGCTGCATTTCCTCCAGCGGGATTCTCACAACGCGGCTGATGTCCGCATTTATTAAACAGTATCCTTTAATTACGATTGATTTATACGAAGGAAATACTTATGAAACGATTGAGAAATTAAAGAACGGGCTGATCGAATGTGCCATCATCCGAACGCCCTTTAACACAGACGGACTTGTATGTATTTATGGACCCGAAGAACCGCTCATGGCCGTCGGGAAGCCGGAATATTTTAAAGACATCCCCGGCAGCCTTTACGGCACCAGGAATACATTCCAAACGGCCGCTGGCTCCCGGACGGATGGCTCTGACCATTGCAGATACCATAGCGGCCTCAGACTTTCTGCGCTTTTAGGCAGACCGCTGATTTATTACCGCCGCTTTGATACGATTATTTCTCAGGCATTTCAAAACCACGGTTTAAGGCCGGATGTTTTATGTAAAAATGACGATGCCCGAACCTCCCTTCAATGGGCAGGCGCAGGACTTGGGATCGCCCTTGTTCCTGAAAATATCAGCCGGCTCGGCGAGGGGCTTGGCCTTGAAATGCATCCGGTGCTCTGCGAGGAAATGGTTACCCGCATGGCCGCTGTCTGCCTGGACAATGAACGTCCCCTGTCCAAAGTCGCGCTGAACTTTCTGAAGGTTTTTGAAGAAAATGTATAGCGTTTCAACCAGGCAGTTTACAAGCTCCGGTACCGCAGCGCCGGTGTGCAAGAGCTACAAATGTGCCAAAAGCTCCGTCCCCGGCGCCATTTATGTCCAGTGCTGTTCCTGGCAAAGCCGCTTTAAAAGCCCCTGACAGCCTTCCAGAATATCCACATAGGTTTTATCGAAATCTCCCGTAAACCACGGGTCGGCAATGGCACCCGGACGGTCTGTAAAGTCCAGAAGGCAGTGTACCTTGTGCTGCGGATCGTTTCCAATAATCCTTAAGATCGCCCGGATGTTGGAAGGCTCCATGCCAATAATATAATCATATTTTTCATAATCACTGCGCTGCATTGTCACCGCATATTTTCCATCCGTGGATATACCATACCGGCGCAGCTTGTTTCTTGTTCCCGGGTGTACGGGATTCCCGCACTCCTCTGTGCTTGTAGCAGCAGAGGCAATGTAAAGCTGTGACTCCAGACCGTGTTTGGCTGCCAGGTCTTTCATTACAAATTCCGCCATAGGCGACCGGCAGATGTTGCCCAGGCAGACAAATAATATTTTTATCATATCTTTTATATCCCTTCATAAGCCTTCAAACCTTCTCCACTCCGCGGCAGAATGGAGCCTGGCATAACACAGCTATTGTATCATACCAGGGGCTGTTTTTCCAGCGATTCTTTCCTCACACCCCATCCCTTTCTTCCTTTAAGATTTTTCCATCGGTACAAAGTATAACAACACGGCAGGAGATGTTCTTTCCGCTATTATGTAAAGCTGTTTTCACCGCTCTTTCCAATCCCCCGCAGCAGGGCACATTCATACGGACAACCGTCACTTCCTGAATCTCATTGATACGAAAGATTTCCGTTAATTTTTCAGAATAGTCCGCATTGTCCAGTTTGGGACAGCCAATCAGCGTAATATGTCCCCTGATAAATTTGTCATGGAATCCGGCATATGCGTAGGCTGTGCAGTCTGCGGCAATCAGCAGCTTCGCGCCGTTAAAATAAGGGGCATGAACCGGAGACAGCTTAAGCTGTACCGGCCACTGGGAAAGCTGGCTGGGCTGTTCCTCACTGGGCGCAGCGCATCCGCCGTGTTCAATAGACCGGCTTTGTGTTCCCGGGCAGCCGCAGGACAGCTTCCGGCGCTCCATATTCGCTTTCACGGCAGCTTCGTTATAAGGAACTGCCTCCCGTTCCAAAATGGTAATCGCCCCGGCAGGGCATACCGGCAGGCAATCTCCCAATCCGTCACAATAATCGTCACGCATCAGCCTTGCCTTCCCATTTACCATTATAATTGCGCCCTCGTGACAGGCTTCTGCACAGGCGCCGCAGCCATTACATTTTTCTTCCTCAATATTGACAATTTTCCTTTTCACAAAATCAGATCTCCTTACTTGTTTTATCAGGCTCATTATATTACAATATAATCAACAAATCTGTTGAAAATTCAACGAGGTGGAAAATGAAAGACTATTTACAGATCATATGCGCCGCTCCTCTCTTTTCAGGACTGGAAAAAGAAGAAATCGACGCCATACTTTTGTGTCTGGAAGCGATTGAAAAGAATTTTGAAAAGGATGCCTATGTTTTTCGGACAGGCGACACGACGGATTCTCTTGGAATTGTACTGTCTGGAACATTATTGATTATTCAGGAGGATTTCTGGGGAAATCGCAATATCATTTCCTCCGCAGCACAGGGGCAGACGTTTGCAGAAACCTTTGCCTGTGCGCCTGGAGCGGTTATGAATGTCAGCGTAGTTGCACAAACCGCATGCAAAATTCTGTTTTTAAATATCAAAAAGATACTGCATACCTGCCCTTCCAGTTGCTCACATCACAACAAAATGATACAAAATCTGCTTTCCAGCTTAGCAATAAAAAATCTGCTGCAAAACAAAAAGTTATCTCATCTGGCACAGAGAACAACCAGAGCAAAGATTCTTTCTTACTTATCTGAGATGGCTCAGCAAAATAGGAGCTTTGAGTTTGACATCCCATATTCGCGCCAGCAGCTTGCGGACTATCTTTCAGTCGAAAGGAGCGGACTGTCTGTTGAATTGGGAAAAATGCGCAGAGATGGTTTACTGAATTTTCACAAAAATCACTTTGTCTTATTAAAGTAGTTTATAAAAGCCTGCTCCCGAAACTA
>CASFBR010000167.1 GCA_949292795.1 uncultured Eubacteriales bacterium | reverse complement strand
ACCGTAATCTGCGGGGTGCACCGCTTTTTCAGATAGTCGATGTCCTCGCTGTCTACATAGGACGGAAAAAGCATCTGCGCCCATTCATCCAGAATACTGCCGTTATTTTGGTTGATCCGCAAAAATTTAATACGGTATGTATCGTCTGCCAGCACCGGCAGTTCAAAATAAAGCCTGAGCAAACGCCGGTCATCAAAAAAGGTTTCCATATCCTCCTGGGATATATCACTTTCCGGCTTCGTATAGTAACGATAATTGGGCGTTTTATAGTTATGACAAATGATCTTGTAATTTCTGTATTTTCCACGGGTTACAAGCACATGCTCCGTCTTTTTTAAAATAAAGCGCTCCAGACTGTTCATAAATTCAATAGCATACCAGGCCGGTTTTTTTATGCCATCCCGCGTCACCAGCCCGACGCTTCCGCTGATAAAATCCGACTGTTCAATGCACTCGGCAAACAAATCCGAACCGGTCCAGTAAGCCATGACAAAAGCCATATCCATACAATCAAACAGATTTTTCAGTATCCAGGCGCCCTTATACACACTGTCATTCATAAAATTCCGGTTGACTACGGTACAGTTATACTCAGAAACTACAAGATATGCCCTGAGGTTTTCCCGCTCCATGACCGATGCGGCAAATTGCAGGCATGTTTTCATATAATCGTCGCGCATCACCCGGTGGTTTAAACACACATCCGTGCCTCTGCGCTCATACGGATACACATAAAGGGAAATAAACGACGGCTTTTGCTCCGCAGCAGCCCAGAAGCGGACGATCCTTTCAAATTTTTCTTTTCCAAAACGAAGCGAAAATCCCCCGCCGCCGACCTTCAGGTTCGTGCCAAACCAGCGGACCGTTGCCGCCAGCACAGAAAAATTGTCCAGATATTTTTGCAGCTCGTCATCGTCGTAATCCTCCCAGCCATGCGCCGTATGCCGGTCATCCTCACAAAACCAGTATTCAAACACCCATTTATCCAGATTTTCAGCGCCATAGCGCCGGATGAGATGCCGCATGAGTGCGGAGAAAAAGTATCGTATCTGTGCATGGTTTTTAAACGGTGCATCGCCGCGGCGCACCGGGAGCATCGCCTCCTTCATTGTGCGGATCAGCTTTTTAGGCTTATCACCGACCTCGATATGCGGAACAATATGGTTTTGTGTCAGAAAATCAAGCACCCGGTCCAGCCGGCTGAAATTATAAAGCTGTCCGGGATGATGTTCATCCAGATACATGCCCGGCGAATAAATATCCCAAAAGCGCACATACCGGAAATGAAGCTGATTTTTCAGCATTAAAATATGCTCCTGCACATCGGAATGTAAAAGCTCCTCCGCAGTCCCGATATTAATCGTCCGGTTCCAGGAACGGTTGTACGAAAGTCCTGTCACGCCAATACCCCCATCAACAATGATCTCCTCATACTGTACCGCTCCCGGCCGCTCAGAAGCCATCCCTTGTTCCCGCGCCGATTCCGTTCCGCCTCCGGCCATCTCCGGCTCTGCTGCCAGAAAAGCGGCGGAATCGCTGTCCGCTGGTTCCGCAAGGCAGCCGCCAGAAGGATCTTCACTTGAATCTGAAGCTGCTTCTTCATAGGCACCGCCTTCCTCAAAATTACTACCCTCCGGTAAAACACGGGTTCGCTTACGGTATCTTGAAGGCGTCGTCCCGTATTTTTCCTTAAAGTTCCGATTAAAGGAGGCCAGGTTGGAAAATCCGACATCAAGGGCGATCTGAGCGATATTTTCATCGGTATTGGTCAGGATATTGGCCGCATGGGAGAGCCGTGTCTGATTTAAAAGCTCAATAAAATTAACTCCCATCCGCTGTTTGATATACTTAGAGAGATAAGCACTGGATAAATACAACCGGGAAGCCAGATCGCCAAGGCTGATATTTTTATTGTAATTATGATTCACATACTCCATAATCTCACATATCCTGCGGTCTTCTTCTTTGTCCGCTATGGGTATCCCCTGCTTCGCTTCTCCGAAGCTGAAATATTCAAACAAAAGCTCCAGAAACTGATAATACAGCTTTTGAATTTCCAGCGCTTCATTTCCCTGGACAGACAGTGAAAACATGGTCGACAAAATCGTTCTGGCTTTGTCTATCGCCGCGGCTTTATCTTCCGTCTCTTTGCTTAAAACAAAGGTCACCTCCTGCACATCGTTTTCATCTGAGATATGGTTATAGGGAATATGAAATCTTCCGATCAGATCATGCTCCCCGTCAATGTTATAGCCATGTCTTTGCAGGGAATTGATTACGACAAACTCGGATGCTTCCAGCATCCGCACCGTATCATCAAGCGTCACACTGCAATTCCCCCGGATTACAAAGATGACCTCATAATTTAAGTGTGCGTGAACCTCACGCCCCTTTTGTACATCAAACTCCAAATGGATCAAAAAAATTACCTCCCGTTCAGCGTATCTGCCAGCGGACATGGCTTCCATCCGCATCCTTGCTGACAATTAGCTGATTTTCTATCTCCTGTTTTAGTTCCGTCACATGAGAGATGATCCCGATCAGCCT
>CASFBR010000166.1 GCA_949292795.1 uncultured Eubacteriales bacterium | reverse complement strand
TGGTTCATCAGGGCCGCGGCAATGGCAATGCGCTGATTCATACCGCCGGAAAGCTCGGAAGGATACGATTTCATCAGGCGAATGGCATCCTTAAGTCCTAGCTTATCCATCAGCGTCTTTGCCCGGGCATTAATGTCTTTTTTGGACGCCTTCGGATCATGGATATGGACCGTTTCATAAAAAAGATGCCCGATCGTCTTTAAAGGGTCCATCGCCTGCGATGCATTCTGAAAAACCATGGCGATTTCCCGGCCGCATAAAGACCGGAGCGCTTTTCCTTCAGGCAGAGGCCTGCCCCTAAACAGGACCGAACCGCCGGTGATCCTAAGGTCCGGCGCCAGCCCCATAACCGCTTTTAACAGTGTGCTTTTCCCGCTGCCGCTGGCGCCGACAATGGCCATAATCTTCCCGTCATCAACCTCCAAAGACAGATCCTTAAGTACTTCCTTATCTCCGTAAAACGCATGAAGATGCTGAATTGATAACATGTGACACCTCATTCTCTTATGATGGATGTAGCTTTATCCAAAAGATAATATTCGGACGGATTCGCCTCAAGCCCGGATACGCTGCTGTCCATAACATAATAATAATTAGAATGTCCGATCACAATAAAAGCAGCATCCTCAAGGATCATGTCCTGTATCTGCTTTGTCAGCGTTACGCGCTTACCGGCATCAAATTCCACATCCAGCTCCTCAATAAGCGCATCTACCTGTGCATTGGAATAATGGCCGTAATTACTGCTCCCTCCGGTCTTAAAGGCAATGTCTGCAAAATACTGGGAGTCTCCCGTAGGCATCATAGCAAAGCTGATGAGCATCAGATCAAAATCGCCGCTGCTTTGCTGCCCGGCCACCGATTCATAAACCTCCACCTTCAGGTCAATGCCTATGGTTTTAGCCTGAGCGGACATTTCCTCACAGAAGGCAGACAGCTCTGCCTTTGTGCTGTAAGTGGCAATTCTCAGACTTAAATTTGTCCCGCTGCCATCCTTTTCCACATAGCCGTCGCCATTGCTGTCCACATACCCGGCCCCGGCTAAAATACGGCGCGCCTCCCCGGGGTCATAGGAATATCCCTGATCGGCTTTATAATCGCAAAAATCCGGATACAGCCCGGTTGCCGGCACAGAAGCCCCCTTGTTAATAATATTGGCATAGCTTTCTTTATCAATAATCATTGATAACGCTTTGCGCACCGCTATATCCTGGAGGTACTCATTTTCAAAATTCATAAAAATAACCTGTCCTCTTGAACCGGCCGCTTCGGAAACCTTGTATTCGTCCGTTCCTTCAAACAGTTCCAGGCTTGCCGCCGGCATACTCACCGCCACATCGGTATCACCGCCCTGCAAAGCCATGGACAGCGCCTGGGTATCGGCAATCACCTCAAAGGATGCCTCTGAAAGCTTCGGCGTACCTCCCCAGTAATTTTCATAAGCTGTCACGGTGACGGTTCCCTGCGGTTCATAGCTTTCAACGGCATAGGGGCCGGTTCCCACAGGAGCCTGTTCCATGTCCTCACAGTCCACATCAACAACTGCCGTCAGCGGTTCGCACAGACTATTTAAAAATGCAGGCACTGGCTTTGTCGTGTGTACCGTCAATGTCTGCCCGTCCGTTTCAATCGAATCAATATAGAGCACTTCCATCAGACGGGGATTCATCTGCGCTGTACGTTCCCAGCTTTTTTTGACAGCCTCAGCCGTCACAGCCCGGCCATTTTGGAACGTAATCCCTTCATTAAGCTCGATGACCCACGTTGTTTCATCCTCCATCGTACAGGATTTGGCTAAAAATGGCTGAGGCTTTAGTGTATCGTCCAGGATATACAGCGTTTCAGCAATACCGTAGCGTACGACATACCAGCTGTTCCATCCCTGCGCCAGGTCCAGATTCGTGGGACATTGTGTATCCGAAAAGACAACGGATGCCGCAGCGCTTTTTCCGTCCGTATTTTGGGAGTGGCCTTTGCAGCCGGACAATCCGGCCGCCGCCAAAGCGGCCGCCAGTATAAATAAACCGTAGCGTTTCATTATCATTTCCTCCTGTATAAGATCATCTGATCACCTGCTAAGGCGGTCTCTTAACTTTTCTCCGAGTAATTCAAACAGCGCCGCTGCGGTAAAAATGGCAGCGCCGGGGATCAGGATCAGCTGTATCCTTGTCTGCATATAATCTCTGCCGGCATTGATCATCGCTCCCCATTCTGCCGTTGGCGGTGAAACGCCAACACCAAGGTAAGATAAGGCAGCGACCTCCATAATCATCGCTGCAATGCCAAGGCTCGCCTGAATGATCAATACCGGAAAAATATTCGGGAGCAAATGGCGGACGATTATTTGTCCGTGGGAAGCGTTGCACAGGCGCGCCGCTTTAATAAATGTCTTCTGCCGTATCTGTCTGCACAGATTTCTCGAAATCCGGGCATAATCGGCCCACTCCACAAGGCAGAGTGCGATAATCGCGCTGCGTATGCCTGCACCTAAAATACCCGCGATAGCAATCGCAAGAATAAGCTTCGGGAATGCCTGCATCAGCGTAATAAGCTTGGATAAAATCCGGTCTGCCACACCGCCGGCATATCCGGCAAGCATGCCGACCATCGTTCCGATGACAAGCACAATAGCAATAATCGCTATGCTTGAAAAAACAGACACCCGGGCTCCGTACAAAATTCTTGAAAGCATGCACCGGCCAAGGGCATCCGTTCCTAAAGGGTAGCGTGCACTCGGCCCTAAAAGAGCCATCGTTAAGTTCGTTTCGTTTGGATCGTTTGGAGCAATCAGCGGCGCCAGCAGTGCGGCGCCCGTCAAAAGTACTATTAATACAACCAGCACCCTGAGACCGCCGTATGAATTTTTATTTTTTCTCACCATTCATACCTCCCCGTATGATCCATGCACCGGCTGATCACATCCACGATAAAATTCAGCGCAAGAAATATAACCGCCGTTACAAGGATAAAGCCCTGGATCATATAGTAATCCATCCGGGTCACCGCTTCTACGGCCAGCCTGCCAAGACCGTCCAGTGAAAAAATCGTTTCTACAATCGCCGCGCCGCCCAGAAGGACGCCAAAATACATACTGATCCAGGTCATTAATGGCGCCATAATGTTTTTTAGCACATGTCCGAACAAAATCTGCGCCCCGGACGCGCCGCGGGCCATTGCTCCAAGAATATAATCCTTTTGCAGTTCTGTCAGTACTACCCCCCGTATCTGCCGGGTCAGGCGGGCGCTGCACTGAAGCGTCAATACGGCTGCCGGCAGAATCATTCCTTTTGGGTCGTCATGGGCAAGCACTGGTAAAGCTTTTAGCTTCAGGCAAAACAGCCAGAGCAAAAGCAGGGAAACTAAAAACGAAGGCAGTGAAATCCCTATAAACGAAAAAATACGGGTAAGCTGATCCGGCAGCCGGTCTTTGCGGCAGGCACAGTAAATTCCCAGAGGGATACTGATGATCAGCGTCCCTGTCAGAGACACAAATGCCAGCACAGCCGTAGGCCCAAGACTTTTAAGAAGCTCCGAAGCCACCGGTTTTCCTGTGGTAAAGGATGTTCCCATATCTCCGTGCAGCAGCCGTACCAGCCAGTCACGGTACTGGATGATTACCGGCTTATCAAGCCCCATGGCGGCCTCCTGCGCATGGAGTGTTTCTTCTGAAACCTGCCCCACATTGCCGTCATTGCCAACAAGCCATATCTGAGCCGGATTTTTCGGAGAAAGATGCAGGATAAAAAATGTAATCAATGTTATGCCAATCAGAAAAAGCACGGCCTGCAAAAGCCCGGACATCACCACGCCAAGGCCCCGCATCCACCGGGTCATCGTTCTCCTCCGTCTGAGTCCGGCCGCTTCTGCCCTGCCGCTGTCTTTTTTACTTCCACAAGAAACTCCGGTGTCAGCGCATACTGGAGCTGTTCCATTGGATTATAGATGCGGGAATTTAAATTTTCTACACAGGTTACCTGGCTTTCTAAAAAGCTGCTCCAAAATTCCATATCCCATGCCGGACGCATACGATAAGTCATCGGTAAGTCCACTGCCATCGCCTCCATCTGCTTTGCCTTACTATATACAAAGCCATGATTTTTCTCCACTAATTTTCGATGGCTTTTATATTTGGCCCGTTCCAGAGGGCTGTTTAAATAGCTGTACCAGCCGGCATCAAAATACAGAAGCTTCCCTCCGGGTGCAACCTTGGAAAACCAATGCGCCATTGTCATTTCCGGCTTTGGAAGGGTCCACGTCACATCTCTGGCCAAAATCACATCAAAGCTGTCATCCTCAAACGGCAGCGTGCCATCGATCTGAACAAATTCCACACAGACACCATGTTTGTCTGCATTTTTACGCGCCTGATCAAGCATGGCGCTATTCAGATCGGCTCCCGTTGCATAATGGCCGGCCCTGGCCATCAAAATGGCAAGAAATCCCGGGCCGCAGCCCACATCCAATATTTTAAGCTTCCGTCCCGAAGGCAGCCGTTCAAAAATTACCCGTTCCCATGCCTGGCACCGTCCATCCTCAAGCTGCGCCTGATTTTGTTCGCTATAACTTTTCGCCCGCTCACCCCAGTACTGATCCATCGCTTTAATATCCACAGTCGGCCGGCGCATTTTTAAAATCGCAGTTCCTGACATATGATTCCACTCCCTTACAAAAAATAAAGCCACAAAACCATCGTTTTTCTTTAAGAAAAACAGATGCCTTCGTGGCATAATTAAAATCCTGTATTCATTGCATAATTAAAATCCTGTATTCATTTTACAGATAAAGATAAAATTCCACAGACAGCGCTATCTTATCTTAAGCCCAAGTCAGCTTCTTCTCGCATAGCATCGCGATACATGAAAGCCATCTGTCATATGAAAGCAAACTGCCAGGGACAGCTTTGTGCTCATGCCGTCTGGCCTGTCCAATGTCCATCGGTCATTGCGTGCGGGCGCTTTCGCAGCCGGCCGCCGTCCGGGGCTTTCAGAATAAATAAAACGCTCCTGCCGGCATGACCGGCATCGGAAAATACCTGATATTTTCCGCAAATCCTGTATACTGACAGCATACAGTACAATCCAAAGAAACAGCCCTCCGGCCATCGTCCCCGGCCGCCGTCAGCATGTTTTTTCGCGCTCTGCCAGAGCGATCTGTGCGATCACATCATCGATCAGCTCATTTAACGTATGGCTGCCGACCCCGGCAACCCGGTAATTGCATGCATTGACAGGAATCAGTATCTTTTCAGCCGCACACTGAGCCACAGCCATCGCCATCGCCGGTGTGATCTCACCTAAGAGTGCATCTGCGGCAAGGATTCCGATGGGTCCGACCACATAGTCGGCATCCCTTGTGTTCACAAGCACCGGATTCTCCCCGGTCGCTGCGCCGTCCGCACCTGCCTTGAGCATGGCCGACGCCGCAATGCTGTTTGTTCCCACGGCAATGATCTTTGCCTGAAACTGCCCTGACTTTTTAAAACGGTCAATAAACTGGCTTCCCATCCGTCCGCCCTGACCATCGATCACAACAATCTTCATCAAATCACTCATTCTTTATTATTACTTGAATTTATCAATATGTCAAGATATTCCCTGTCTTTTTTGTCCAAAGCAGCATGCTCCAAAAGCTCCGGGCGCCGTCTGAGCGTGCGCTCCAGAGACTTTTGCCGGCGCCACCGTTCAATATTGGCATGATGGCCGGATAAAAGCACTTCCGGTACCCTTTTTCCGTGAAATTCCTCAGGTCTTGTATACTGAGGATATTCCAGCAGGCCATCCTGAAAGGACTCAAACTGAGCGGACGTCTCATTGCTCAGCACACCGGGCACAAGCCGTGAAATGGCGTCGATCATCACCATCGCCGGAAGCTCTCCGCCGGTAAGGACATAATCGCCGATAGAAACATGGTCGGTTACAATTTCTTCAAGGATGCGCTCATCTACACCTTCATAGTGGCCGCACAGAAAAATCAGATTTTCTTCCCGGGACAATTCCTCAGCGATCTCCTGAGAAAATACCCGGCCCTGAGGCGTCATATAAACGACCCGGGGCGGTCTTTCCATATGCTTTACAATATCCTGATAACAGTCATAAATCGGGCCCGGCTGCATCACCATTCCCGCACCGCCCCCATAAGGATAATCGTCCACATGGCGGTATTTGTCTTTAGAATAGTCACGAATGTCCACGGCCTGCACATCGATCAGGCCGCGCTCGATCGCTCTGCCGGTAATACTTGTACCGACCCCCTGGCGGATCATTTCCGGAAATAACGTCATTACATAGAAATTCATAAGTCCAAAAGCCCCTTCATTATATGTACGGTCACCTGGCTTTTTTTTAGATCAACATCCAGTATACACTGACGGATCGCCGGAAAAAGATATTCCTTTCCATCATCGCCTTGAATCACATAAACGTCATTGGCCGCAGTCTGCATAATATCGGTCACCACACCAAAATGTCCGCCCTCATCTGTCACCACGTCAAGCCCGATCAAATCTGCGATAAAGTTCTCATTTTCTTCCAGAGCAACGGCATTTTCCCGGGTAACGAGAATATCCTTCCCACGGTATTTTTCAATATCATTGATCGAATCATAGCCTTTAAATTTCAGGATCGCAAACTGTTTAAAAAACTTGACGCCCTCCACCTCAAGCGGAAGCTGTTCGCGTCCGGTGTCCAGAATGCAATGCTTTAAATCTTTAAAACGATGTATATCATCTGTTGTAGGATAGACCTTGACCTCACCACGGATTCCGTGAGTTGAGGCAATGGTGCCTACACGCAGCAAATCAACCATGCTCAAATCTCCTTTTGCGCCATATTACAGTTTGCTGTTCCTATCTGCAAAAACATTTAGACAGGTACGAAAAAACCCCAAAAGTCTGGGACTTTCAGGGTTATTCCCTTACTGTAAAATATCTACAATAACTTTTTTATCATCTTTGGATGCGGCAGATTTTACCACAGTACGGATCGCCTTTGCGATACGTCCCTGCTTTCCAATCACCTTGCCCATATCTTCTGAAGCTACGGAGAGCTCAAGAACAATGGATCTGGCATCCTCTTTCTCGGTAACGACAACCTCATCCGGATGATCTACCAGTGCCTTGGCGATAACCTCGACCAATTCCTTCATAAGAACACCTCCACAGGTATTATTTTACGATACCTGCATTCTTAAATAATCTGGCAACGGTGTCTGTCGGCTGAGCGCCGTTGGAAAGCCACTTTTTAGCCAGCTCGTCGTTAACCTTTACTGTGCTGGGCTCTGTGGATGGATCATATGTTCCGATTTCTTCGATGAAACGTCCATCTCTCGGGGATCTGGAATCAGCAACGATAATTCTATAAAAAGGAGCCTTCTTCTGACCCATTCTCTTTAATCTGATCTTTACTGCCATGTGCAATTCACCTCCTGAATGAATAAAATATATATCTGCGCTATCCCTTTGGGATAATCGCGTCAAAAAGGAAGCCGAAATCTTCCTCTTTTGGCTGCTTTACCGGACATCTGACCGGAAAATTGCTTCATCATCTTCTTCATCTGGTCAAACATCTTTACAAGTTTATTAACATCACTGATGTCCACACCAGCGCCGGCAGCAATACGCTTTTTGCGCGAAGGGTTCATCAGATCCGGATTTGCCCGCTCTTCGGGCGTCATGGATAAAATGATGGCTTCTGTGCGCTTCATCTGTGCTTCACTGTCATCAAGGGAAACATTTTTAAGAGCAGCACTGTTCATCCCCGGGATCATACCGATCAAATCCGTAAGATTACCCATCTTCTTGATCTGGCTCATGGAATCGAGGAAATCGTCATAGCCAAACTCCGCCTTTTTAAGCTTTCGGTTCAACTCGCGTGCTTTCTCCTCATCGATCTGCGCCTCCGCCTTCTCAATGAGCGTCAGCACATCACCCATGCCAAGGATTCTTGATGCCATCCGGTCGGGATAAAACTGCTCCAGATCGGAGAGCTTCTCGCCCATACCAACATACAGGATTGGCTTTCCGGTCACAGCTTTAATGGAAAGTGCCGCACCGCCGCGTGTATCTCCGTCCATCTTTGTCAGGATGACGCCGTCGATCTCAATACGGTCATTAAAGGACTTGGCGACATTCACCGCATCCTGACCGGTCATGGCATCGACGACAAGAATCGTCTGATACACATCCACAGCCGCCTTGATATTCTCAAGCTCCTGCATCATGTCCTCATCCACATGGAGACGGCCGGCGGTATCTAAGATCACAACGTTAAAGCCATTGGCCTTGGCGTGCTCCACCGCAGCCCTGGCGATGTTGACCGGGCTGTTTTTATCGCCCATGGAAAACACCGGCACATCCTGTTTGCGCCCGTTGATCTCCAGCTGTTCGATGGCCGCCGGACGATAGATGTCACAGGCCACAAGCAGCGGCTTTTTACCCTTCTGCTTAAGCTTCCCGGCAATCTTGGCTGTCGTGGTCGTTTTACCGGCGCCCTGAAGGCCCGCCATAAGGATGATCGTAATCTCATTGCCCGGCTTTAGGGCAATCTCCTTAGTCTCGCTTCCCATGAGGGAAACCATCTCTTCATTAACAATTTTTATAACCATCTGTCCGGGGGTAAGACTGGTCATTACATCCTGACCAATAGCACGCTCCGTCACAGAATTGATAAACTGCTTGACGACACGGAAGTTGACGTCCGCCTCTAAAAGGGCCATCTTTACTTCCTTTAAGGCCGCCTTCACATCGGCTTCGGTCAGTCTGCCCTTGCTGCGCAGGTTTTTAAAGACGTTTTGCAGTTTATCGGATAAACTTTCAAAAGCCATAGGCTACCTCCAAAAATCAGACGCTCCCGGCCGCTTAAGCAGATGCCGTTCAGCCCGGGCCCGTCATAAATACTTTACAGATTTTTTAAGATTTCGCCGCATACACCTTCAATCTTTTGAGCGCACTGTGCAGCCTGCAAACGGTCAAAAGCCTCGGAATCTGATAACTCATGAGCCAGAAGCCGAATCTCCTCGATCTTCTTCTGGATTTTAAGAAAGCGTTCCACAAGATGAAGCTTCTCCTCATAGCCGCTTAGCTGCCGGTTACAGCGCCGGACAATATCGTGCACGCCCTGCCGACTGATGTCCCGCATTTCAGCGATTTCCGCCAGCGACAGGTCATTCAAAGCAAAATCTTCATATATTTCTTTTTGATGGCTTGTCAGCAGCTCGCCGTAAAAATCATACAGCAGCGACTGCTCTAATATCTTATCCAAAAAAATACCACCTGTCAAGTACTTTTACTTTACAGATGGTATTCTACCCCATTTCCCCCACCTCTGTCAACTACTTTTTCACTTTTTTTCGTAACTATTCAGCCATGCGGCCGCAGAGACAAAAGCCCGCGCAAGCTTGCTTGCAGAGGTGATTTTGTCTCTGTGGACATACGGCGTTTAGCCGTAAGCGAGCGTTTAGCCGCGTATGCGGCAAAAAGCTGCGTTAGCAGCGCAACGCGAGCTGCATGGCTGAATCGCCGCGCCCCTTGCCAGGCAGTGGGGCTCTTGCGGCAGTCGCCAAATATCCGTGCAAGCACGGCTACTTGGCTTGTTGCTCGCGGAAATGTTTAAAAAATTGCTTTCGGTGCTTTTAGGATCGGGCGGTAGCCTTTTTCCTTAAGGGCATTAAATATCCGGTCCTTATGCTCGTGTCCAAATGCCTCGATCGTAATGACCAGCTCCACCGCGGCATTGCGGTTGACACTGACAAACTGGTTATGCTCCAGACGGATAACGTTGCCCTGAAGCTGTGCGATCACAGATGCCACATTGACAAGCTCTCCCGGCTTATCCGGCAGCAGCACCGATACGGTAAATACACGGCCGCGCTGGATAAGGCCATTTTGAACGACCGAAGCGATGGTGATCACGTCGATATTGCCGCCGCTTAAGATCGAAACGATCTTCTTATTTTTAACTTTAAGATGCTTTAGGGCCGCTACGGTCAGAAGTCCGGAATTTTCCACGATCATCTTATGGTTTTCCATCATGTCCAAAGATGCGCCGATGAGCTCATCATCCTCCACAGTAATGATCTCGTCGATATTTTTCTGGATATATGGGAAAATAATATCGCCCGGTGTTTTTACTGCGGTACCATCGGCAATCGTGCTCACGCCCGGAAGGGTGACAACCTTTCCGGCTTCCAGAGACTTTTGCATACAGTTGGCCCCTGCCGGCTCCACGCCGATCACTTTAATATTAGGATTTAAAAGCTTGGCCAGTGTCGATACACCGCAGGCCAGACCGCCGCCGCCGATGGGTACAAGAATGTAATCCACCGTGGGAAGCTCTTTGACGATCTCCATAGCGATCGTTCCTTGGCCGGTCGCCACATCTTCATCATTAAACGGATGTACAAATGTATAACCATGCTCCTGGGCCAGCTTAAGGGCATGCTCGCATGCATCATCGTAAACATCTCCGTACAAAACGACCTCTGCTCCGTAATTTTTGGTCCGGTTGACTTTAATCAGCGGTGTCGTCGTCGGCATCACGATCACGGCTTTTGTTTTCATCAGTGAAGCGGCATAGGCAACGCCCTGGGCATGATTACCGGCAGAAGCGGTGATCAGTCCCTTTTTGCGCTCCTCCTTCGTCAGCGTTGTAATCTTATAATAAGCGCCTCGAAGCTTATAAGCGCCTGTGTACTGCATGTTTTCCGGCTTAAAATAAACTTTATTTCCGGTCTGTTCAGAAAAATAGTCGCTATATACAAGTTTTGTTTTTGAGATCACATTTTCGAGACATTCACAGGCCTCTTCAAATTTTTCCAATGTCATCATTTTCGGTCAGCCTCCTTACTTTTATATGGTACTGCCGCCTATATGCGGCACAACAATGATCGCCTCAGGATGCCGTCGTTGTAAACAGGGCATCAACAAAAGCATCCGAATCAAAACGCTGAAGATCATCAATCTTCTCCCCTACGCCGATATACTTCACCGGCACCCCAAGCTCTGATGCAATGGCAATGGCGATACCGCCCTTGGCCGTTCCGTCCAGCTTTGTGAGGATGATCCCGGTAATATCCGCCACCTCTTTAAACTGCCGCGCCTGGGCCAGGGCATTTTGTCCGGTCGTTCCGTCCAAAACGATCAGCGTTTCCCGCCGCGCTTCAGGAAATTCCTTGGATATAATCCGGTTAATCTTGCGGAGCTCTTCCATAAGATTTTTCTTATTGTGAAGACGCCCGGCAGTATCGCACAAAAGGATGTCCGCCCTGCGCGCCTTTGCTGCCGCAATGGCATCAAAAACAACTGCCGCCGGATCGGAGCCTTCCTGTCCGGCGATCATATCTACGCCCGCACGGTTGGCCCACTCGCCAAGCTGCTGGGTCGCTGCTGCCCGGAATGTATCTGCTGCGGCAATGATCACTTTTTTACCGCGCTTTTTATACTGTCCGGCCAGTTTTCCGATCGAGGTTGTCTTTCCGACGCCGTTAACACCGATAACAAGCACAACGCAGGTCTCATTTTCAAAATCATACGCATGGGCATCCACCGACATCTGGGCTTTGATCGATGATACAAGAAGCTCACGGCAGGCCGCAGGCTCCTTAATATGCTGCTCCTTAACCTTTGTTTTGAGGTCCTCAATGATCGCCTCAGTCGTATGCACGCCAAGATCAGCCATGACCAGAATTTCCTCCAGCTCTTCATAAAAATCATCATCGATGTGTGAAAATCCATTAAAAATGTAATCAAATCCGGCCGCAATACTTTTTCGGGTCTTGGCAAGGCCCGCTACAAGACGGCCAAAAAATCCTTTTTTCTCCTCAGACATAAAACGCCTTCTTTCAATTTTTATTAGGGTTCTCTATGTAATAAGCGCCCTTATGTAATAAGCGCCCTTTGCATCACGCGCTTTGCCTTAATCATCCAGCTTACTGTCAATCAGACTGACGGAAACAAGCGTTGAAACGCCCTTTTCCTGCATAGTGATACCATAAAGAACATCCGCTACATTCATCGTTCCCCTGCGGTGCGTAATAATGATAAACTGTGTATCATTTGTCAGATTATGCAAATACTGAGCGTACCGCTTGACATTGGCGTCATCCAGCGCGGCTTCGATCTCATCGAGCAGACAAAACGGAGACGGCTTCAGGCTTTGAATGGCAAATAAAAGCGCAATGGCTGTCAATGCCTTCTCACCGCCGGAGAGCATCATCATATTTTGGAGCTTCTTTCCCGGAGGCGAAGCGATGATCCGTATGCCGGCATATAAAATATCTTCGCCCTCCATCAGCTCCAGTGTGCCCCGTCCGCCGCCAAACAGCTCTTTAAAGACCCGGTCAAAGTTCGTGCCGATTTCCTTAAACTTTTCAGCAAACTGTTCGCGCATCGCCTTATCCAGCGATTCAATAATTCCGGTAAGCTTGCCCTCAGCCTCCACAAGATCGTCATGCTGTGTCTTAAGCAGCTCGTAGCGCTCGCTGACGCTCTGGTACTCGTCAATGGCATTGACATTGACATTCCCGAGCTTTTTAATATCCGCCTTCTGTTCGCTCACTGCCCGCTTTAAGGCCGCCGGCCCCATCTCAAGAAGCTTTGTATCCTTCATGGCATCGGCAAGGCTTAAGGTCATCTCATATTCCTGCCACATATAGTCGCTCATGGCTGACCGGCTTTCCTCAAGCTTTTCTTTCTGATGATCCAGACGGAACTTTTCTTTATCAAGCGCATTGATCCGGTCGGCCAGCTCCTCGCGCTTTGTGAAAAATTCCCGATGGCCTTTGGAAATATCATCTCTTTTTTCCGTCAGGTCAAGAAGAACCTTCTCGTCCTGTTCAATCGATGTATCCATGTTTTTAATGTCGCTTTCATAGCCATCGGCCACCTGCTGCCGCCCTTCAAGCTCCTGCCTGCTTTCTTCCATCTGTGCTTTAAGACGGTCAATATCCTCCTGAAGCGTATGGATTTCTCCCTGGATACGCTCCATATTTTCCCGGGCAAAGCTGCGTTTTTGCGTCAGCTGCGAATATTGCAGCCTCAGTCCGGCATGATCTTCACTAAACTGCTTTTCCTGGTCAAGAAGCGTTTCAAGCTGTTCATTTAAGGTGACCACACGCTGCTGCGTATTCACGCGCTGTGTCTCAAATTCAGCCAGAGTACTTTCAAGCGTTCTCCGGCTTTCGGAAATATCTTTAATCTGCTGATCCAGCTCCTGATTTTCTAAGGATAGCTGCGCATAGGCATCGGCACTTGCACTGCGGGCGGTCCTGGCCTGATTTAAGGTCATACGGACGGTATTTTCGCTTAAGGACAGCTCCTGAAGCTTCCTGCTGTTTTCATCCGTTTCCCGGCGGAGGTCTGCCCGCTGCGTCTGTAACCGGGCCTGGCTCTCATTGAGCTGGTCGATCGAAGCCTTGATCTGCTCAACCCTGGCAGACAGCTCATCCAGCTCACGGCTGCGCCCAAGAAGATTGCCGGAATTTTTATAGGCACCGCCGGACATCGATCCGCCCGGGCTTAAAGACTCGCCGTCCAGTGTCACGATCCGCAAAGAATACTTATATTTGCGCGCCAGCGCCAGGGCATTGTCAATATGGTCTGCAATAACAATACGCCCCAGCAGATAATGAACGAGATGCTCATACTTTTTCTGACTGCTCACAAGACTGCTGCCCAGGCCGATAACACCCTTTTCCTTGAGTACGGCCGCAGATACCGGCGCGCCTTTGACCGTAATACTTGTCAGCGGCAGAAAGGTTGCCCGTCCATAACGGTTTTCTTTCAAATAAGCGATCAGCTGTTTGGCCGTCTGTTCATTCTCAGTGACAATATTTTGGATGCTGCCTCCCAGAGCAATTTCGATGGCGGTTTCATAAGCCTTTTCCACCTTTATAATATCAGCAACGACACCGATCACACCCGGAACCTTTGAGCGCTGTTCCATGACCCGCTTAATGCTGGCGCCATAGCCTTCGTAGCGCTCACTGATATTTTTCAGCGCGTAATAGCGGGAATTGACCGCATGAAATTCCTGCTGCTTCTGGCTAACCTTTGTCCGTACATCTGAAAGCCTGGCTGCAAGCTCCGTATTCTTTTTGCCAAGTGTCTCCTGCAAAGCATTGGCACTGTTTAATTGTTCCAAAACACCGGATAACTCCTGCTCATACCCGGCCACAGCCTCCGCCTTGCTGGCAGCTTCACTTTGCGTCACGATCAGACGCTGATTAAGCTCAGTTCTCCGGATGCCGATCTGTTCTTCCATCGTATCGTACCGGCTGATTTTTTCCTTGACCTGTGCGGCCTTATTTAAAAGCTCGATAATCGTACTGTTTTTAGAATCTATATCCGCTTTTAGCTGTGCTGTGGCCGCGCTCATCTCATCAAGATGCCTCTGTGCATCCTCACGCTGTGTTTTAAGGCCGTCAATCTGTGACTGGATTTCTTTTTCAGAAGCTTCATATTCGCCTAAACCGTCCTGCTTTTGCCGGACCAACGCATACATCTGATCAAGCTGAGACTGCCCGCCAGTTACGCTCTGCCTGAGCGTATTCATCTGCTCGCCGATAAGTCTTAGCTCCCCTTCAAGCTTCTCCCGCATCAGCTTGCGGTCATTATATTCACTGCGCCGGCTTTCAAGCTGCGCATCGTAAGCTTCAATCTGGCGTTCCAGCCGTTCATACTCTTCCCGGGTTTTATCAAGCTCCTGCTGGGTCTGAGACATATCTGCGCTAACAATGTCAATCTTTTCATCGACACCTTTGATTTCTTCTTTCATACGCATATATTCACAAATATACAGATTGACATCCAGCAGCTTCAGATGGTCACGCATTTTCAGATATTCCCGTGCCGTCTGCGCCTGGCGGCTTAAAGGGCCCACCTGCTTTTCCAGCTCTGCCAAAATATCATTGACGCGATAAAGGTTCTGCTTTTCCGCCTCCAGGTTCTTTTCGGCCGCCTGCTTGCGTTTTTTAAATTTCACAATGCCGGCAGCCTCGTCAAAGAGCTCCCGCCGTTCCTCAGGCTTTCCGCTTAAAATCTTATCGATCTGTCCCTGCCCGATGATCGAGTAGCCCTCTTTGCCGATACCGGTATCAAAAAAGAGCTCCTGCACATCTTTGAGCCGGCATGTACTGCCGTTGATCAGATACTCGCTTTCGCCGGAACGGTATACACGGCGTGCTACCGTTACCTCATCATAGGCGATTGGCAGCTTATGGTCCGAGTTGTCCAGAGTAATGGCCACATAGGCAAAGCCCAGAGGCTTCCTGCTCTCAGTACCGGAAAAAATAACGTCCTCCATCTTTGAGCCGCGCAGCTGCTTTGCGCTCTGCTCGCCAAGCACCCAGCGCACCGCATCGGCAACATTACTCTTTCCGCTACCGTTAGGCCCTACAATCCCGGTAATCCCTTTATGAAACTTCAGATTAATTTTGTTTGCAAAGGACTTAAAGCCCTGTATCTCAATACTTTTTAAGTACATGTTTCACCAACTTTTCCAAAGCCTTACGCATCGCCAATGAGTCCGGGATTTTCTTTGAGCATCAGAATCGACTTATACGCCGCGTCCTGTCCGGCCGCCTGCTTTGTACGCCCTGTACCGCTGCAAAGCTTTACCGGCCCGACCATCGCCTGCACGACAAAGCTCCGGTTATGTTCCGGTCCAATGGCGTCGATCAGCTCATACGTTACCGTATCCTTAACCTGACTTTGAACCATCTCCTGAAGTGCCGTCTTGCTGTCATGAAAAAGCTCCTTATGCTCCATATCGTTGAGCACATAATTCATAATAAACGCCCGGGCAGCCTCAAAGCCGCCGTCCAGATACATGGCGCCGATGACCGCTTCCAGGGCATCGGAAAGAATCGAATCCCGCTCACGCCCGCCATTTATATCCTCGCCGTGTCCAAGCCGCAGATAGCGGCCAAGCTGGATTTGTCTGGCACAATACGCAAGTGCCGGTTCGCATACAAGACTGGCTCTTTTTTTACTTAACTGGCCTTCCTGCATTTTAGGGAAACGATTAAAAAGTACATCGCTGCTAATGACCTCCAGCACGGCGTCTCCTAAAAATTCCAGCCGTTCATTATTGTAAAGCTTATCCATATGATGCTCATTGGCATAAGAGCTGTGCGTCAGAGCCTGCTTAAGCAGACTTGTCTGGCGGAATACATATCGAATATCTTTTTGTAAATTTTCTATCATTTTAAGTCTCCCTTTGAGTCTCCTTTTCCCCTCTTAACCGGTAATGCAGCGCACATATTCCACCGCATCCTTTACCCGGTGAAGCGACTGTATCCGCTCCTTTGGAATTTCGATCTCAAATTCCTTTTCCACTTCAATGACCATGTGAAACACATCCAGAGAATCCGCGCCGAGATCGTCGACGATGTCCGTTTCCATCGTAATCGTTTCCTCACTGACTTTTAGTATGTCCGCTATGATCTTTTTCAGCTTTTCAAATTCCATGGCTTTACTTCCTCTCACGCTTTGGGCGTGCTCTGTTTCGTTCCGATATGTGCTTTGATCTTCCCGGGAATATCCTGTTTTGAAAAAGCGATACACTGGGCAATGGAATTTTTAATGGCAGTGGCATCACTGTTGCCATGGCTTTTCACAACAAGGCCGGTAAGTCCCAGCATCGGAGCGCCGCCGTAGCGGGAAATATCAAATTCCTTCAATGTCTTTTTCAGCGCCGGTTTTACCATAAGTGCACCGAGCTTTGAGCGCAGCGAGGACATCATGCCTTCTTTGACTTTTTTAAGCAGAGCGGCTGCCACGCCTTCGTAAAGCTTAATGATTACATTTCCTGTAAACGCTTCACAAACGATCACGTCTGCCCAGCCATTTGGGATTTCTCTGGCCTCGATGCTGCCGATAAAGTTAATATCATCGCAAGCCTTAAGCAGCGGCATCGTTTCCTTAACAAGCTGATTTCCCTTTTCCTCTTCGACGCCGACATTGACAATCGCTACGGTCGGATTTTTCTTTCCCATGATGTTTTCCATATAAATTGAACCCATCTTGGCAAACTGCACAAGGTGCGACGGACGTGCATCTACATTGGCTCCGCAGTCGATGACGAGAGAAAAGCCTTTGGTCGTCGGGATTAACGGTGCTAAAGGCGCCCGCTCCACACCCTTGATACGGCCGACGACAAACTGTCCGCCAACAAGCACAGCGCCGGTGCTGCCGGCCGACACAAACCCATCGGCCTTGCCCTCTCTCACAAGCTTCTGTGCCACCACAATGGACGAATCCTTTTTTGAACGCACAGCCGCCACCGGATGCTCATTGTTGGTAATCACCTCCGATGCGTGGACAACCTCCACCTGGTCTTTGTTAAAGGTATAGGCTGCCAGTTCCTTTAAAACCGTGCCCTCGTCACCGACTAAAATGACCTTTAAATCGTCATGCTCATTGACCGCTTCTACGGCGCCTTTGACGATCTCAACCGGCGCGTTGTCTCCGCCCATGGCATCTACGGCAACCGTTACTCTTTTTTGCATAAGCTTTTGCCTCCTCATTCCACATTACATGCAGGAACGATCCGGCTCACATCATAAATGCGCGGCCGAATCGTCACTGCTACTATCTAATATACTAAATTCCACGGATTTTCGCAATCCTGTAAAGCACCGGTCATTCCTCAGAATCATCCTTTGGAACGATCAGGTTTAAAATAAATACCACAAGGAAAGATACAACAAGAGAGCTTCCTAAAATATTCTGGACAAGCTGCGGTGCAAACTGAAGAATGGACGGAACACTGTCAATACCGATCCCGATAGCCAAAGCGATTCCGACGATCAGCTTATTCCGATAATTCATCGGCTGCTCTGTCAAAAGCTGGATACCGGACATGGTGATGGCCGCAAATACTGTGATCGTAGCGCCGCCGAGCACCGGCTGAGGAATCGTTGCCATAAGCGCACTAAACTTCGGAAAAATTCCGGCAGCCAGCATAATAATGCCCACAATGGCAAAGACACGCTTGGCCACAACCTTTGTCGTACAGATCAGGCCAACGTTCTGGCTGTATGGGTCTGTCGGCAGGCCGCCGATGCAGGCGCCGATCATACCGCATACGCTCTGGCCCTTGATCGCGCCGCCAAGCTCTTTGTCGGTCGCTTCCCGGCCAAATCCGCCCATCGCTGTGGACGATACGTCTCCGATCGTCTGAACCGCCTGAACCACATACATCAAAATCATCATAATAATGGCATCCGGATGAAACTCCAGCCCAAAGGCAAAGGGCATTGGCAGAGAGAATACCGCGGCATCGCCCACATCGGTAAAGTCCACAATTCCGCCCATGATCAGCGCAGCAATATAGCCTACGATGATTCCGATGATCATGCCCGAAACTTTAATGTACCCTTTGCCAAACAGACTGCATCCAAGCGTAACAACGAGTGTGATGGCAGCCAGTATCCAGAACTTCGGAGCGCCGAAGGTTCCGGCATTCTGTGCCGCCGTACCGCCGCCGATGTAGTTTGTCGCTGTTTCATACAGTGACAGGCCGATACTTAAAACAACCGTGCCGCTGACAATCGGCGGGAAAAAGCGCCGTATTTTTCCGAGAAACATCCCGATAAAAATCGAGGCAAAGCCCGCCACAAGCTGTGAACCGAAAATTGCCGCAATCCCGTATTGGGTTCCGATCATCGTCAGGATCGGCATATAGGCAAAGGCCACGCCCATAACATTGGGAAGGCCCATACCAAAGCCAAGAATCGGATAAAGCTGAAGTAATGTTGTGATTCCTCCGATAATCATCGCTGCCTGTGTCAGCATGATCCTCTGTTCCGGCGTCATCTCCAGCAGATTGGCAATAAGCATCGGCGGCGTAATATTTCCGACGAGCATCGCCAGCACATGCTGAAGCGCCTGGGGGAAAGCTACGCCAAAGGACGGCTTTCCATCGAGCTTAAAAAGCTCTGCACTCGAATTTGCATTTTTCGACATTTTTTGTCCTCCTGTGATTTATTAATTCCCTGCGGGATAAACAAAAAGGCTTCCAAAACCTTGGAAGCCTTTGGTTCTTTACAAATCAGTCAACAGAAACGATTTCACGCTTGTTGTAGGAACCACACTTTTTGCAAACTCTATGAGGCATCATTAATTCGCCACACTTGCTGCACTTTACTAAAGCAGGCGCTGTCATTTTCCAGTTCGCTCTGCGGCTGTCACGTCTTGCTTTAGAAGATTTATTCTTTGGGCAGATAGACATATGGGTTACACCTCCTTAAACAGTAACTCACCACCCCAAAGCCTGAGCCTCAGGTATGATCAGTTATTAAAATTCTTAAAAATATCCCGGATTGCCGACATTCTTGGGTCCAATGACTCCCGGTCACATCCGCATTCGCCGAGGTTTAAGTTCTGTCCGCACTTTGGACAGATTCCTTTGCAATCTTCCCGGCATAAAGTTTTCATAGGGAAATGAATCAGGATCTCATTTGACACTAAAAGGTCAACATCCAAGCTGCTATGGTCAATATAACATGTTTCATCCAAGTCATTGATCCGGTCCTCATCGGACTTTTTCAAATCGATCGTCTTATCAATATCCAGAGAAAATGTTGTCGGGACATCCTCAAGGCACCGCGCACATGGGATCAGCAGTTCCACCTCAATATGTCCGGTAATGGCGATCTCCCGGTTTCCCATATTGGCAATGGTCAGGGTTACAGGCGCCTTCGACCGGAACGGATAGTGCTCTCCTCCCATGACAAAGACCTCCATATCCACAGGGATACTGTAATGCTCGCTTTTCTTTGGTGTTGATAAGATTTCAGAAATATTAACAATCATAGGCATCTCCCAAATCTCATACGATTGTAATTATACATACCCCATCGATGTTTGTCAACAGATTTTTTCCGGGTTGTAAAGTATTTTTACTTGACAGTTTCAGTCCCGCTGCCATAAGCCTTCAGCCGCAGCGGGCATAGAAATGCTTCCGGCCGGTCTTAAGCGGGCCGGCCGGAAAAACAGCAGTTTTATTGAAGCAGTGCCACGGTCTCGCGGCAGATTGCCAGTTCTTCGTTTGTCGGGATCGTCATGACCGCAACCTTGGATTCCGGTGTGGAAATAATGACATCCTGTCCGCGGAGCGCATTTTTCTCCTGATCCAGTTCAATTCCAAGATAGCCAAGGTACGCGCAGATGTCTGTGCGGACATACTTATTATTTTCTCCAAGTCCGGCCGTAAATGCAATCGCATCAACACCGTTCATAGCTGCCGCATAAGCGCCGATATACTTGGCCACTCTGTATGCGAATACCTTCATCGTCAGCAGCGCTTCCGGCTTGCCGGCAAGGCTGTCCACTTCAAGGTCCATAAAATCGCTTGTGTAACCGGAAACACCAAGGACACCGGACTTCTTGTTGAGAATCTCCATCACGCCCGAAATGTCGAGGTTTTCTTTCTTTGCCAGATATTCCATGATCGCCGGATCAATATCACCGGAACGGGTGCCCATGATCAGGCCCTCCAGCGGAGTCAGGCCCATGGATGTATCTACGGACTTGCCATACTTCACTGCGCAGCAGCTTGCACCGTTGCCTAAATGGCATACGATCGTCTTAACCTGGTCATATGGCTTTCCGAGAAGCTCAGCGGCCTTTTTAGAAACATAGCTGTGGCTTGTCCCATGGAAACCATAGCGTCTGATCTTATATTTTTTATAATATTCGATCGGCAGGCCGTACAGATAAGCTTCTTCAGGCATTGTCTGATGAAAAGCCGTATCAAATACAACTGCCATCGGCGTATTCGGCATGAGCTTCTTGCAGGCGTCAATACCGATCAGGTTCGCCGGATTATGCAAAGGAGCAAGGTCTGAGCACTCCTTAATAGCCTCAATAACCTCATCTGTCAGCAATGTGGAGGATGCAAACTTTTCGCCGCCGTGTACGATCCGGTGGCCCACAGCATCGATTTCGCTCATGTCTTTGATCACACCGATCTGAGGATCGGTCAGTGCTTCAAGAACCATCGCGATCGCTTCAGTGTGGGTCGGCATCAAAGCTTCCTTGCGGATTTTGTCACAGCCGGCCTTCTGGTAAACCAGCCGGCTGCCGTCAATGGCAATCCTCTCACAGAGACCCTTGGCAAGAACAGCTTCTGTGTCTGAATTAATAAGCTGGAATTTCAGGGAAGAGCTTCCACAGTTAATGACTAATACATTCATTGTTTTTTGTCTCCTTTTCATACTTTTATAACTATCCGGCCTGCGGCCGGACAGGCCGAAGGCCGCGCAAGCCTGCCTGCGTCAGACGTCCGACATGGGCAGTTATACGGCACTTAGCCGTCACCATGCCTGCGCCGCATATGCGGCGATTGGCAGTTTCGGCTGCCACTTTGCCCCAAATATCGTATATCTATTATATAATAACTGGTAATTGTATACAAGGGATTTTATTCATATAATTTATGCAAAATTGTACTTTTTTCGGTTCACAGGCTGTTGCACGAACGTGCGCACTTCGCTATAATAAGGAAGATACTTACCGCTGCTAAAGCGCGGCGGTCAGGCGGCACTCAAAAGACACTATTATAATTTCGGAGGTTTTACATGAATGTACTCGGTGTGATTGCTGAATTTAATCCGTTCCACAACGGCCACAATCATCTTCTTTTAACTGCACGGGCCCGGTGCCAGGCCGACTATACGGTCATTATCATGAGTGGAGATTTTACCCAGCGGGGTGAGCCGGCCATCTATGATAAATTTATCCGCACCCGTCTGGCACTGGCCTGCGGCGCGGACATTGTTCTTGAAATGCCCGTAGCGGCGGCCACCGCAAGCGCCCGGGATTTTGCCCGGACCGGCGTGGCGCTTCTGGCAGCGTCCGGTGCTGTAAACTATCTTGCCTTTGGCTGCGAAGATGTAAACCTTCCGCTGCTTTATTCTCTTGCAGATGTACTGTCCGATGAACCGCCTGCCTATCGCCGGGCATTTCGTGAAGCGCTCAAAGACGGCAATGCCTGGCCGACGGCCCGAAGCCGGGCATTGCAGCAATTTTTCCAGGACTATCCGCCAAAGCAGCTCGCCCGTTTTTTAAAACAGCCGAACAATATTCTGGCATTGGAATATCTCATGGCGTTAAAGGCGTTTGCCCCGCCAGCCGCAGCGCCGATCACCCCTCTGCCGGTTCAGCGTATTTATGCCGGCTATCACGATCAAAGCCTGAATACGCCGGTATGCTCGGCATCCGCTCTGCGCCGCGGAATCTTAAACCAGCTCCCGCAGGACGATTATCTGGCTCAGTTTCCCGAAAAAATCCGCTCCGCCATGCAAGGGCTTATTAAAAACCAGACCCCAATGTCCGCTGATGATCTTTCACAGGCACTGGCCTATTGCCTTGCCGCAGGCTCCCGAAAACAGCTTATGGACGCCCTGGATATGGATGAAAATCTCTGCCGGAGAATTGAAAATATGCGCAGCCATTTCACGGGCTTTAATGATTTCTGCGACCGTTTAAGCACACGCGCCTACACGCGCACCCGGATCAGCCGCGTCCTGCTCCACACACTTTTAGGCATCCGTACATCGGCTCAAAGTGATCTGGAGGCGGCCGGATATGCCCCTTATTTGAGAATCCTCGGATTTCGGCGTCATGCGGCTCCCGTTTTGACACAGATCAAGCAGCGCGCACACATCCCCATCATCAGCCGTCCGGCCATTGCCCTGAGACAGCTTCCGGATACGCCGGCCAGGCGCCTGCTCTCCCTGGATGTTCATGCCGCAGACGTTTATCGCAGCATTTTAAATGTCCGCTCCGGCATTGCCGGGGTTCACGAATTTCAGCATAAAATGATCGTTTTAGAATAAGGCATATCCGGCGTCTCAGGCTGCATAGACATAATTAAGCCTGCAATATGCCGGAGTGTTACCATGAAAAAAATACTGGCAGCGGTCATTGTCTTTCTTGTTCTTTTGCTTCTTTACCCCTCCGTCTGTGTGGAAGGGGCAAAAAACGGACTCCTGCTCTGGTTTAACACCATTATCCCAACTTTGTTTCCATTTATACTGGCTACGAATTTAATCCGGGAGCTTGGCGGGATTCCTGTGCTGGAACGTATTTTTGCCCCGCTTGTCCAAAGACTTTTTCTCACCGGCCCCGAAGGCGCCTACCCCGTTGTCCTCGGTTTTTTATGCGGCTATCCTATGGGTGCCAAGGCGGTTGCCGACAGTCTGTCCTGCCGCCGTATCAGTGTGTGCCAGGCATCCTATCTGCTCACCTTTACAAATAATCCGAGTCCCATCTACATGCTCAGCTATGTGGCTCTTTTTACATTAAATACGCCGGCACTTGGTTTCACCATTGTAGCCGTAGCGTGCATATCCGCTGTTGTCACCGCATTTGTCTGCCGCCATATCATGCGCCGGCGCGCTGCGTGTCCACCGGCTATCCACCCACTCTTCGCGCACCGGCAGCACCGCCGCAAAAGGTCACCGGGCCGTTTTGATGGCATCCGCGCCGCCGGCCTGTCCGCCCAAACCGGTACCCAGGCCAAAACGATTATGGCACCTCCCGAACAGGCTTTGGAAAAATCCGGCCTCTTTGACCGCTGTGTTCTCAGCGCCTTTGAGCTGCTTGTCAAAATTGGCAGCTATATGATCCTGTTTTCTATTCTTGCGGCGGTACTGACCCGGCTTCCTGCAATTTCACCGCTGGCTGTTTGCATCCTCGCAGGTCTGCTTGAACAGACGACCGGGCTGGCCCTTCTTAAAGCGCTTACGCTGCCGCTTGCGCAAAAAACAGCCCTTGCTGCCGGAATGATCTGCTTTGGGGGCCTGTGCATCGCAGCACAGACATACAGCGTCATCCGCCCGCAGGGGCTGTCTGTAAAGCCATATCTTTTAAGTAAACTATTCACCGGAATCACCGCGGCAGCGCTGGCACTGCTGTGCACACAGCTTCCGTGGTTTCCCTGAAGGACGAATACTTACTGTCCATCAGTCAATATCATCATAATCAAACTCATCATCATCGTCGTCATCGTCTACCGGCTGAGGCTCAGGCTCCTGTACCTTGGCCGGTGCCTGCGGCTCAGGCTCATCGTATACAGGCTCTTCATAAGAAGGCTCTGAAACTGTTGTCGACACAACCGGAGCAGTCTCAGACGGGCCTGCAGAAAGCTGGCTGGCCAGAGCTTCTTTATTACTTACAATAATGTCATAATTATAGGAAAGTCCTTCGATCAAAGCCTGGGAATTGGCGCGGGCACCCTCCAGAGTCCGTCCGATGATCGTCTCCAGATTCGTCACAAGCTCCTGTGTATACTCTAAAGCACTGCGGCGGATACCCTCGGCATCCTCATTGGCCGCATTGATCGTTGCCTCAGCCTGTGCATTGGCATTATTCATAACTTCCTCAGCGCGCTCATAAGCCTTGAGCATGATCTCATGCTCCTCCACAAGCGCATTGGTGTAGGCAGTCGTCTCCTCAAGCATCTTCTCAGCCTGAGCCTGAGCATCGCTGATAATCTTATCACGGTTGGCAATAATCTTCTGATAGCGCTTAATCTCCTCCGGCGTTTTCAGTCTTAATTCTGTCAGTAATTCATATAATTCATCCTTTGGCACGATCACCTTGGACTGAGAAAAAGGCTGCGGCTTGCAGCTTTCAATAAATTCTTCGATTTCATCAATTAATTGTTCAATTCTGCTCATAATTACTTCTCCTTTACCACAACCGGAATTTCAGACCACACGCTCAGGGAACAAAACATTCCTCGTACGAAACGCTCGCGCCAGGCGCGGCCGCCCTGGCAGCCATTTTCTTATCGTACGCATCCCAGGCAGAGCTTTTTATTTCACGGGAACGCAGCTTCCTGCGAAATAAAAACCGGCTATACTTCCATCAAAATCTTATGTAACATCACCGACCATGCATCCATCAGGCCTTCTGACAAAGCACACCGGCCTGTGGTGTCCGCTTAATGACTACTGTACAAGTGTACGGTTATCGAACTTTTCCCGCAGCCGTCTTGCAACGCTTTCCGGCACAAAGGCGGAAATGTCACCCTGATAAGCCGCATATTCACGGACAACGCTGGAACTCAAATAGGAATACTGGACATTCGTTACCAAAAACATTGTATCCATCTGCGGACATACAATGCGGTTCGACTGTGCCCACTGAAGCTCATATTCAAAATCGGTCACTGCCCGAAGTCCCCGGACAACAATCGTCGCATGACATTCAACGACAAAGTCCACTAACAGGCCGTCAAACGCCCTGATTTCCACATTGGGCAGCTCCTGGCATACTTCACTTAACATATTAACACGTTCTTCGGCAGAAAACAACGGCGTTTTTGAACTATTATGCAAAACACCGATGATCAGGTGATCCACCATCGATGCCGCTCTTTTGATAATGTCAATATGTCCATTGGTTACCGGATCAAAACTTCCCGGATAAACGGCAATCCGCATAATCTTTTACCTCATTCTCTCATCTGTATGTCCCGGCATCCCGGGCAATAAACACATGCTTATTTGTCTTATAAATCTTTTCCTTATATATATGAAACGGCAGCGTCCCCAGATCGTCAAAAGACGTCTCCAGCGAAGCTTCCACTACAATCATCGTATTCTCATCTGCCAGACAGGAATCACTTAAGTATTCAAGCACACGTCTCTCCAGCAGCTTTCCGTAGGGCGGGTCCATAAAAATAATATCAAAGGGCTTGTGTTCCCGCTCCAGCAGGCGCAGCGCTGATAGAACATCCTTGCGGTAAACCTGGGCATTTTTTTCCAGGTGTGTAAATGCAAGATTCTGTTCGATACAATCTGCGGCCTTGGGCATCTGCTCCACAAAGCAGGCAAATGCGGCTGAGCGACTGAGTGCCTCGATTCCGATCGCCCCGCTTCCGGCAAACAAATCCAAAAACCGGCAGTCCGCCAGATAAGGAGCCAGGATGTTAAACAATGTCTCCTTAATACGGTCCGTCGTCGGCCGTGTTTCCAGGCCCTCGATCGTTTTTAATGGTAATCTTCTTGCTTTTCCTGCGATAACTCTCATATTCTCCTCATTGTTCATCTGATTTCATGAAACATACTCGCGTACTCAGGTACACTAGTATTATTTTATTCTACTTCTATTATTTGTCAACCCTTTATTTTGAATCCTGCAAAAAGAAGGCCTATATAAGACAAAATCCTGCTGTGCAGGATTCTCTGTGCCTGCGGCGGGCCGCATAAGCGAGGGCTTCAGCTTCGCCTCAGTGCGATGAACGGAGCTTTTTATTATATAAGAACGCAGCTTCCTATGCAATAAAAAACAAGCGCTGTACGCAGAAGCTTTACATCTGCGCACAGCGTTTTTTATGACTGTCAAAAATTATTGATTTTCGTAGGAGAACCAGTCAAACTCCGCGGTATTACTGCTCATTGTGCCATTGCCGGAGGCAAACATTCCGATCATTGTACCGACCATACCGCCGACGATCTCGGGATTGATGCGGCGTCCGTCGGCATTTTCATAGAGGCAGCGGTCTGCCTCATCGGTTCCGTAATAAAAATCATAGCGCTGCCGCCGCGCTTTTACTCCAAGCACGATACGGCGCTTTTCATATTCCACACAGGCCAGGACTTCCGTGGATGTCGTGTAGGTAAATCCCGGCACATGGGGAGGAACGTTAAATGCAGTGGTCACAAGGACAAGCCGGAGCACCTGGCGTCCATCCTCCACCGCACGCTCAAGACGGTACTGATGATTTGTTGCCTGCATAATGACAAGCCCTGCGCTCTCCTGATTTTCCGGCGTAAATTCCATGGCGCATGAAACATCAAAGCTGATGCCGGTCTGACGGCGGCCCACAAAGCTTACCGTATTTTCAGGGTCCGTAAGCTTTGGCTGTCCTCGAAGCGGCTTAAACGGATCGCTCATGGACCGCTTAAAGCAGCGCAGACTCAGACGGCTGTCTGCGATCTGATAAAAGTCGCCGTAAGGCGTCCCCCACATGCTCCAGTCAAGGCCAAGTATCGGCGCGTCAAAATCATCCCGGGCAGGCGCTGGTGCATAAGGTGTCCACGCAAGCTTTGTATCCGCCGGATATTCCCAGTCAATCCTGCCGCTTTCCGGTGAAAATACCGGCCAGTCTCTTTCCCAGATCACCGGACAGATGTATGTCTCTCTGCCCAGATTTTTATGCTGTCCGTCAATAATACGCGATGCCAGAAGCACGGCATACCAGTGCCCGTCCGGCGTATCGATCAGGTCCGCATGGCCCACATTATCGATGGGATAATAAAATCCAAACTGCCGGTGTGTCATCACCGGATTTGCCGGATTGCCCTCATACCATCCAAAAAGGTCTTTGCTGCGGGCCACCGTCACGGCATGATAATGCTCGGTCCCGCCTTCAGCGATCACAAGATAATAATAGCTGCCGACTTTATAAATGTGCGGTGCCTCCGGTGAGGTAGCCACACGCAGGGCGCTGTCCCAGATTGTTTTCGGCGCGCCAATCGTTTTCATTTTCTGCACATCAAAGGCACAAATCCAGATGCCCCGGTCCATCGTACCGTCAGCCCGCTCTACCACATTTCCAGTGCCAAGGACATAGGCCTTCCCATCATCATCAAAAAAGAGCGATGCATCGATTCCCGGCACATCATCGAGCCAGTGCGGACAGGACCACGGCCCTGACGGGTCTGTGGCCGTCACGATAAAATTACCTTTATCACAGAAATTGGCATTGATAATATAAAAAATTCCATCATGATAACGGATCGTCGGCGCCATCACTCCGCCGGTTCCCACATTCGCCTCCACATGGAACCCGTTTTCCTTTGTCATCGCATAGCAAAGCTGCTCCCAATGCGCCAGGTCCTTACTGTGGAACACCGGTATTCCCGGATACAGTTCAAAGCTGGAGCACACCATATAAAAATCATCTCCCACCCGGCAGATGGACGGGTCCGGATAAAATCCCGGAAGAATCGGATTTTTGATCATATGTTCACTCATCGTAAACCTCCCCTGTTTTTTAATTAATTTTATCATTAAACTAATTCAAAGTCAACACGGCAATCTTAAGAAAATCTCAATAATTTTTTTTCTCTTTGAGCACCGTTTTTCTGATATACTTAAAACATACAGGAGGAAATCATATGCCAAATATACTGATCGTCGATGATGAACGCCCCATTGCAGACCTTGTGGAGCTTTATCTGAAAAATGAAAATTTCACTGTCTATAAGTTTTATAACGGTACGGATGCCCGTGCATGTATGCTTTCAGTTCCTCTGGACCTGGCCATTCTCGACATTATGCTGCCGGATGTGGATGGTCTGACACTCTGCCGGGAAATCCGTCAGAAATTCACCTTCCCGATCATCATGCTCACAGCCAGGGATGGCGAGCTTGACCAGATCACCGGCCTGACGCTCGGAGCTGATGACTATATTACAAAGCCATTCCGTCCGCTGGAGCTTGTCGCCAGAGTGAAGGCTCAGCTGCGCCGGGCCAATCATTATAATATTCAGGCGTCAAAGGCGGAGCCGGAGCTGCTCTGCGTCCGGGGACTTACAATGAATGTTGCAAGCCATTCCTGTACACTCGACGAGCGCCCGCTGTCCCTGACGCCGACAGAATTTGAAATTCTGCGCATCCTGTGTGAAAACCTCGGCCGGGTCGTCAGCTCCGAGTCGCTCTTTATGCAGGTATGGAAGGAAAAATACTATGAAAATTGTGCCAATACCGTCATGGTGCATATTCGTCATCTCCGCGCCAAGCTTAAAGATCATGCTGAACATCCAAAATATATTAAAACCGTCTGGGGAGTGGGATATAAAATCGATGAATAAAATAGTGAAAAATTTTTTGATCAATGCACTGAAGGTGGGAAGTATCGCCCTTGTGGCGGAAATCATCCTGTTTTATGTCACAGATACGCTGTTTAACGGCGCTGTGGCCGACTGGTTTACAGACCACTTTATTTATCAGGAGGTTGACCTTCAAACCGCCGTCGTCACCGGCAATGTCAACTGGTATGGGTTAAAAATGTTTCTCATAGCCGCCGCCATTTTGCTGACCCTGGCCATTGTCTTTGCAATCTGCTTTGTCAGCCTTTTTTTATCCCGCAAAAAAACACAGGAATGTATCAAAGAGCTTACATCCCGGATCACCCATTATATGAGCAGCGGCGCCAATGATCTGTCAGACTTTGCAGGGGACTTTGCTTCCGTCGGCGTGCTTCTTGGCCAGCTCCGGACACAGGCGCTTACCCGCGAAAAGCAGCTGGAGCAGGAAACGGCCCGGAAAAATGACCTGATTACCTATCTGGCCCACGATTTAAAAACGCCTCTGGCCTCGGTGATTGGCTATCTTTGCCTGCTCGATGAAAATCCCAATCTTCCGGCCACGCTGCGCGAGCAATATACCGGCATTACACTGGACAAGGCCTACCGCCTGGAACAGCTCATCAACGAATTTTTTGAGATCACCCGCTATAATCTCCACGATATTGTCATCAATCCCGGGAAAATCCACCTCCGGCCAATGCTTATGCAGATCGCAGATGAATTTTACCCGATCCTGGCTCCGGAAGGAAAATCGATCGTTTTAGATATTCCTCAGGATATTGATCTGATCGGAGACGCGGATAAGCTGGCGCGCGTCTTTAATAATCTTTTAAAAAATGCCGCCGCATACAGCGACCCTGACAGCAGGATTCATCTTTCGGCACACATCGTCGGCAGTTACGTCACTGTCATTGTCACAAATACCGGCACACCGATACCGCCGCACCAGCTTGATACAATTTTTGAGAAGTTTTACCGCCTTGATTCTTCCCGGTCATCCAAAACCGGAGGCTCCGGCCTTGGCCTGGCGATTGCCAAAGAGATCGTCACAGCTCACCGCGGAACGATACAGGTACAAAGTACGGTTGAAAATACAGCCTTTACCGTCATGCTTCCCCTCCGACCGGATGACAAGGCTTTGTCAGTCTGATACCGGCGGGGTTTTCTATGCAATAAAAAAGAACAGCGCCGGTGTATAAGGGTACAGTACAATTTGAAATGTACTGCCCTCTGTACACCGGCGCTGCCCTCAGAAAATCATCCGTTTCTGCCAAAAAGCAGCCGTTTTACTGCGGCATCTGTCCGGACATCTGTTCTTCCTGACGGCGGATCATCTGACGGACCATTTCGCCGCCTACGGAACCATTCTGATAGGATGTCAGATTTCCGTTATAGCCATTGGTTAAGGGAACGCCCAGCTCGCTGGCAACTTCAAATTTGAATCTGTCCAGCGCTGCTTTTGCTTGTGGTACTTCCGGTGTATTTGATGAACTGTTTCTCATAACCGTGTCCTCCTTCGGTAGATCATATTGACTGGTGACACTATTATTATGACCACAGGATTTTGTCATTACTCTGGAAATTGTTACATAAAACGGCTTTTTTCGCGCACTTTAAGCATCATCGAAGCTGTTTCCTATGTAATAAAAAGTCCGCAGGCATACTAAAGCGTCAGCCCTTCTCCGGAGCGCTTAATATAGCGTTTTAATTTCAGAGCAAGCTCCTGATGGCTGTCCCCGCAAAGCTGTTCATCTTCCAAAAGAAGCGCTTTAGCTGTATCGGATGCCTCCTTAAGCAAATCCATGTCATTAAATATATCTGCAATTTTAAATTCCATAATACCGCTTTGCTTCAGGCCGAACAGATCGCCCGGCCCGCGCAGCTTCAAATCCTCTCCGGCAATATAAAAGCCGTCATTGGATTTTACGAGCACATCCAATCGTTCCTGCGCACTTTTTTTATCGGAGGTATTGACAAAAATGCAGTACGACTGTGCATCTCCGCGTCCAACACGGCCCCGGAGCTGATGCAGCTGAGCCAGCCCGAAGCGCTGGGCATCCTCGATCATCATAACCGTCGCATTTGGCACATTTACGCCAACCTCCACGACCGTGGTGGACACAAGCACCTGTATCTCACCCGCGGCAAAGCGCTCCATAATATCATTTTTCTCTTTAGGCTTTTGCCGGCCGTGCAAATAAGCTACGCAGATGTCCCCGGGCAATGCCTGACGAACCTGCTGCGTATAGTCAAGGACATTCTGGGCATCCATCATCTCGCTCTCTTCCACCATCGGACAGATAATATAGACCTGATGTCCCAGGCGAACCTGCTTTTCAATAAAATTCCAGGCCGTTTTGCGGTAGCCTGTCCCTACAACGCAGTTTTTAATCGGCAGGCGCTTTGCCGGTAGCTCATCGATCACAGAAATATCCAGATCGCCGTATAAAATAATTGCCAGAGTCCTTGGTATTGGCGTGGCGCTCATAACAAGCACATGCGGACT
>CASFBR010000165.1 GCA_949292795.1 uncultured Eubacteriales bacterium | reverse complement strand
AAAAAAGTTGAAAATCCTGTAAGAATTTTTTTCGCTAATTCTCCTAATGCCTGACCAGCGATGGATAATCCGGCGCCGATTGCACCCCAGGGGGCGTATAAGGCAAAAGCTGCTAAAGCAAGTAATCCGGGAAGGGCCACTAAAGCGATTGTTTTATAATCCCACTTAAGAGGCATGCCTAAATCCACGGATGCCTGTGCGACCGCTGAGTTTAGAGCCATCTCAAAGAGCCCTTTGTTCATTTGGACTTTGCCGATCCATCAGATACCAAAAGGCATCCTTGGCGTACTGTTCCTTCTCATCTGTTGTCAGCGGTGGAATATAATCCTCCATGAAGATACCATAGCCATCAATGTATGTATTTGTCAGATCATACATTGATTTTTTGATCATACGGCTGGCATTTCCTTCAATGACGGTTACAACAGTACTTGTACTGTCTACAACGATACCCGTGTGAGAGATTTCTCCACCGTCCCAGAAGAATACCACATCGCCTCTGTGAGGGATATATCCGGTATTGCGGGGCATATAACGATTCCGCTGCACAAACCAGCTTTTTCCATAAGGACAATAAGCATATTTGGGGATATTTTCATCCATATATCCGGCCTGCCATGCACACCAGCTGACAAACATGGCGCACCAGGGCTGACCGTTCATGCCGTACCATTCGCCGTAAGGCGTGATGTCGTTGGCGTTATCCTCGGAAAAGCCAAGGGAAAGCTCGTACTTTGTCACCGCGGCAGATCGTCTATGAAGATCAGGAAGATTATGCGGCGTTTAGCAAGGATTATCTGCAAAGAGCTAAGAAAAAGGCATAAAAATGCCCTGTTTTATTCCTCGATCACATGGATTTCAAGATAATCAAAATCGATCGTTTCGATGAAATTATCCTGGTTAAAGCGCGTTTTATCCCGGCGCTGAAATTCTTTAATATTTGCGTCAAGCCATATCGGTTCGGCCAGATCAAAGGCGAGACATATCTGAGTCACTGCGTGGAAAACCCGTGCTGTTCTTGACATCCCGGGTTCATCCTCGCAGATGACAATATCCTTTAACAGTCTGTTATCTTTAAATTCTTTTCCCCATAAACGAAACATAAACGCAACACTTCCTTTTTCTGATCAGCGGGATTTTTGGGCAACCGTTTTGCCCCGGGCATCTTTGCTTGAGTATAGCATGGGGATTCAAATAAGTAAAGAGTGCAGATTTTTAAGTATAAAAATGGGGCTGTGAAAAAGTATGGCCTAAAAACAAAGAGAGCTGTGAAAAAATGATTTCTCATTTTTCACAGCTCCAAAGGCAATGAGCTTGCAGTATTTGATGGGCCTTGCAGTATCAGAAGGCGATGGAGTGAACAGGCGTTGTATTTTTCAGGGCTGAATATGCCGCGACTACATCCTGAAATCCGAGCCCGATGGATTCAAAGACTGTGATCGTCTTGTCATCGCCGGGCGCACGTCCCGGACAGGTGCCGTTGACCACCTCGCCAATCTCCCCTGTGATCTGCTCTTTGTCAAACTGCCCTTCTTTTATGGGAATGAGCAGGTCCCCGGCGGTGCTTAAGCAGGCGTCCTTCTGATCGACATAGACGCTGCTTTGAGTAAGAACCGATGTGTCCAGCTCCCGGGCAAATGGGGAAACTGCGCCAACAGCGTTGATATGAGCACCGGGCCTGAGCCATTGTCCGAATAAAACCGGTTCCTTCGCTTTTGTGACCGTGCAGATAATATCGGCATCGGCAACAGCCTGGCGGGCATCCCCGCAGGTAATGACGCGGGCATTGGGGCAGAGTGCGGAAATTTTTTCCGATCCGGAACGTGTAGACTGCGGGTCATTGCTCCAGATGCGTATTTCTTTGATGGGACGGATTGCGCAGATCGCCTGAGCGTGGCCGATGGCCTGAGCGCCGGCTCCCATAAGACAAAGAATTGAAGCGTCCGGACGGGCAAGCACATCGGTGGCAGCCGCAGAGGACGCGGCGGTACGCACGACCGTAATGGGCTCAGCCGCTATGATGGCTTTAAGGGCGCCGGAATCACTGTCAAAGAGCAGAATCGAACTCTGGCAGGTGTCCGCCTTACCGGGCCCCGGGAACATGGCGATTTTCGTCCCGGAGATACCAAGCTCTGGAATATAGGCCGGCATTTGAGCCAGGATATTGCCATTTTCGTGAAAGATAGCATTGCGAGGAAGAATCTTTAATGTACCGGCAGAAAGTCCGGCAAAAGCGTCCCGGATCAGCGGGATAAGCTCATGATAATTAAGCGCCTGAATGACCTCTTCCTTTGTCAGTAATATGGTATTATTCATTGGGAACCTCCTTATTCAGCAAATCTATGGCGACCTGTGCCAGCAGGGCGGCGCCATAAGGAAATGCATCTTCATTGACCATGAATTTCGGGCTGTGACCGGGGAATGACTGGCCGGGTGTTAAAACACCGACCGTGAGGAAACAGGCCTTTCCGCATTTGGAGTAAGCGCCGAAATCCTCGGCTCCGGTTGTACCGCGCACAGTTTGTACATTTTCAGGGTTCTGGGTGATCTTCTTTGCCGCTTCAAAAGCAACCGAGGTTACAAAAGGATCGTTAATGACCGGGCAGATATTGTGGCTCCAGGAAATTTCAGCTTCCGCGCCGTGGGCCTGGGCGATGCCGCAGACCATACGGGTCATCTGAGTTTTTATAATTTCCCTCACATTTTCAGACTGGTAACGGATCGTTCCTTCCATCTCGGCGAGCCCGGAAATAATATTGCTGCGGGTGCCGGAATGCAGTGAGCCTACGGAGACGACCGCGCCCTCCAATGGGTCAATTCGGCGGGAAACAATACCTTGCAGGGCCATCACAATTTCGCAGGCGGCCAGCGTTGCATCGACGCCGCCGGAAAGATGGGGCATACCGCCGTGGTGGGCGGCTCCGGTGACGGTGATTTTAAAGCTTTCTGCTCCCGCCATCTGAGGGCCGGGACGTCCGGCAAAGACGCCGACAGGGTTAAATTCCATGACGTGCATACCGAAAAAATAATCCACATCATCGGCGGCTCCCTGATCGATAATTGTCTGTGCGCCTATGCCGGATTCTTCGCCGGGCTGGAACAGCAGGCGGACGGTGCCGCCAAAATCAGCTTTGTGCGCAGTAAGCAGCCGGGCAGCGCCTAAAAGCATTGCGGTATGGGCGTCGTGGCCGCAGGCGTGCATAATTCCGGGATGCTTCGAGGCAAACGGCAGTCCGGTTTCCTCTGTAATGGGGAGGGCGTCAATATCTGCCCGCAGAGCTACCCGGAGATTTCCCTTTCCTTCGCCGTGAATTTCAGCCATCAGTCCTGCGGGCTGAAAGCGGCGGCAGGTTAAATTAAGCTTTGTCAGTTCCCGTTCAATGCGGTTCGTTGTTTCAAATTCCTTCAGGCTTAGTTCGGGGTACATATGCAGCTCGCGCCGAAATGCAACCATATCGTCCTGAAACTGAGCGGCTTCGTGTCTTAAATCCATTTTTTCTGATCCCTTCTTTTTTATGTATTTATGTATGTAGTGTATATAGTTTATATAGTGTATATAGTTTATATGGCTTATATGACGCATAGAGCTTATAAAGCTTATATTGTATGGTTATATGGTTTATATAGCTTATATAATGTATACGATGTATATGATTATAATGTATACGATGTATACAATATATATGATGTATATGATTTATATAATTTACATGGTGTATATAATTTATATATAGCTGTATCGCGGCTCTATAATGACATTTTATCAGATTTTAAAGCCGATTGTCATTGGATTTTGCACCCGGTTTTGCTATAATGCGGGTGTGGATCATTGTGCACTTTGTGCAATCATTATAAAGCGCCTGGCCTATAAAGCGTCTGGCCGGCTCGGCGTTTGCGCCAGCGGCACAGCAGAATGTTTTTGGAGGGATGACCATGATGCTGACGACAGGGCTTGTTATTGATTTTTTTCGGGAATATGGGCTTGATATTCTAAATATTCCCCAAAATCGGGAACAGGACTTTGAAAACGTGCGTTTGTATTATACGGGTATACAGACAAAGCCGGGCAGCCTTTATCTGATGACTGCCAAAGAGTATATAAAACTCGGCCGCAGTATATCAGACGGAGTGTATGAAAAGATGAGCGGCCGCGATGAACCGGCCGGAGCGTATGAAAAGATGAGCGGCCGTGATGCACCGGCCGGAGCTTTTTGTGTGGTGACGGATGGTGACGGCCCTGCGGTCTGGGATGAACGCTGCTTTGCGGTCAGTACATCCCGTCCGGCAGCGGAGGTGTTTGCTTTACTTCAGGAACGTTTTGAGGCGCTGGCCCGGTGGGATCAGACGCTTTCAGAGCTTTTGCTCAGAGATGCTTCCCTGCAGGAGCTTTTGGAATGCAGTGCTCCGGTTTTGAAAGCACCGTGCTTTTTGCAGGATGTGAATTTTAATCTTTTAGCCGCCTGCGGTCAGGTTCGCAAAGAGGAAAATGCCTTTTTTTATGAAACGCTGCGGTCCGGACGGGCGCCCAGCGGATTGTTTACACAGCTTTTGTCCATGAGTCAGCCGGAACCGCCCTACACATCGCCGAAGGCGATTTCCAGCAAGGTTAAAAATCTGTCCGACCAGCGTGTGCTGATTGCAGATTGTTGTGTTCATGGCGTGAGTGCGCTCCATTTTTGCCTGTATTATGGCAAGGAACGCCGTGAAGGGCTGCCGGATTTGATCGTACACCTGATGCAGCGCATGGAAACCGGCCCGTCCGTCCGATGCTTATCCGGAAAAAGCACCGATCTGCATGATGAGCTTTTTGCCAAGCTTCTGGAAGATAACCAGGCTCCGGATTTTGATGAAATCTGTTCGACCCTTGGATTATTCCGGTTTCAGCATTTTATGGCCATATGCATGGACTTTAAAGGCCCTTGTATCGATCCGGCCTCAAGACTGACCCGGCTGCGCGCACTATATCCGCGTTTCTGGTTTTTTCATTATCACAAAAGGCTTTATGCCGTGCTTGGCAGCAATCCCCAGACCAAAGAGACCGATACGCAGGCGAAAATTTCCCTGTTAAAGCAGCTTCAGCTGCTTGGCGCGTCCTATGGCAGCAGCCTGGATCAGTTTTCGGTTAAAGCGCTGTCGGCAGCCTGTCACCAGGCATTTATCGCGCAAAAAATGGACGGAGAGCACGGCGCGTCCTATGCGGATGTCCTTGTGCGGCATATGGTCTGTGATTTTTTTGAGCGTTATGCCTTTGACGATTATTGCCCGGAAAATTTTCTGAGACTTCTGGAGGATGACCGGACAGAAGGGACAGACAATCTGACATTGCTTGGCGCTTATTTGTCCAATAACTGTAATGCTACGCAGGTTGGCCGTATCTTACATATGCACCGCAATAATGTCCTTTACCGCATTGGCCGCATCCGGGGAAAGTACGGCATTGACCTGACTGAAGAAAAAAGCCGCCTGATGCTTTGGATTTTGACAGAAAAGGCGCTGGAAGACCGGGAACAGGGGATAAAAAGCGATTGAAAAATGATAAAAGGCATGTATAATGAGAACTGAAAAGAAGAAATACATTATAGAAGATGAAATGTATCATAGAAGATGAAGTGTATCACAGAAGATGAAATGCATCATGGAAGGTGAAATCAATTATGGAAGGTGAAGCACGCCGAAAAAAGATTTTGGAAATATTAGGGACTCAGACAGAGCCGGTTTCCGGGACAAGTCTTTCAAAAAAGCTTGGGGTGAGCCGTCAGGTGATCGTTCAGGATATTGCCCTTTTGCGGGCCGTGAATAAAAATATTCTGGCGACGACGAAGGGATATATTTTATACCATCAGGAAAAGGAACAGTTTTACAGAGGCTTTTATGTTTGTCATGACAATGATGCCATAAAGGATGAGCTTTATACGATCATTGACAATGGCGGAAAGGTTCTGGATATTCTTGTGGAGCATGAGGTTTACGGACAGATCAGCGCGGACCTTATCCTTAAGACGCGTCAGGATGTGGATGTGTTTTGTAAGAAGCTTGAGGAAAGCTGTCATTCCCGTCCGCTGAATATTATAAGCGGCGGCCCGCATATTCATACGGTGGAAGCGGCCTCAGAGACAATCCTGGATAACATTGAACGCGCCTTAAAAGAAAAAGGGTACTTGATTTCTGCGTGAAATCATGGTATTCTTATGCCTAAAGCTGACAAGACAGCTGTAATGACTATACATTAATGAGAGTAAGAGGGAGATCAATGAAAACGATTAAAAAGATTTTTAACAGGATTTTTGTGGATGGTCTGGCCGGAATGGGTTTGGGCCTGTTTTCGACACTGATCATCGGAACGATCATCAAGCAGATCGGCGATCTCATCGGCGGTGACATCGGAGGCTTTCTTTCCGCCTTCGGACTGATGGCCCAGAAGCTTACCGGAGCGGGAATCGGCGTAGGTGTAGCCTATAAGTTTAAGGAATCGACCTATGTTGTGCTGTCCGCAGCGACTGCCGGTATGATCGGCGCATTTGCCAGCAATATTGTTGGGGGCACATTTCTTAATGAATCCGGCGCAGTGGTGATGTCCGGGGCCGGCGAGCCGCTGGGGGCATTTATCGCAGCCTTTGTCGGCATTACCTTTGGCCGGCTGGTAGCCGGACGGACGAAGATCGATCTGCTTATAACGCCGGCGGTCACGATACTGACCGGCGGTGCTGTGGGGATTTTGGTTGGCCCGCCGATTTCCGCATTTATGACATGGCTTGGAAGTCTGAT
>CASFBR010000164.1 GCA_949292795.1 uncultured Eubacteriales bacterium | reverse complement strand
AGTGGCCCTTCCCGGATTACTTGCTTTAGCAGCTTTTGCCTTATACGCCCCCTGGGGTGCAATCGGCGCCGGATTATCCATCGCTGGTCAGGCATTAGGAGAATTAGCGAAAAAAATTCTTACAGGATTTTCAACTTTTTTTGATGAATTGTTAATACCATTCATTCAATCAGCACACTAATTCTCACATAATCGGAGGGAGTAATTGCTTACTCCCTCTGATTTTTTAATATAATGCGTAGATCATGCAAAAATTTTTCTTTCTCATTTTTATTTAAAAACACAGTCATCGGCAAAATCATCCCCTCATAGCCGGTCACAAAAATCAGGCAGTCTTTTTTTACAATCAGACGTTCAATCTGATGATATGCATAGGGACGCCTGTAAGTTTTTCCCGCGACCTCAAAGCCTGTTTCATCAAAGTGTGCATGATACTCTGCTGCAAATGCCTTTTCTGGCAGCATCCGACGATAAAAACGTCCATACATCATTAAAAGCGTTATACCCAGCCATAGCAGCTTCATTTTCATAAGCATTTCATGTGAATGAAAATTGATCAGGCTCATGATTACAAGCAGACTTTCTCCAACAAGAAAATATTTAAAAAAATATTTCAGCAGATAATAATGTTTAAATTGCTGCCAGACCAGCTTTTTCGCCAGCTTCCTTGTCATCCTCCATGAAAAATCGTATTCAGCCACGGGAAACCTCCTTCCCTTTATCTCGCAATAATTGACATATCCCTTCAAAAACATCCGGTTTCATACAGTGCATCGGAATCCCCGTGTAATAAAAATCAACAGATTCCTGCGACCAATAAAATGTTTTTTCTTCATTATAACACCCCTGGCATCCCTCTGTCATTTTCTCTCTCGCATAAACGCAGGACGATCCATCAGTCTGCAAAAAATCACTGCCACGGCAGTGCTTGCCGCTGTGGCCAGGATCGCCGGCCCAACAATGGCTGCCGGGTTGGCACTCCCATATTGGCTCCGGTAGGCAATAATACTTACAGGGATCAACTGCAATGATGAGATATTAAGAATCAGAAAGGTACACATCTCATTGCTGGCCATACCTGGCTTTCGCACGGCCCCCACAGCATTTCCCGCACGTCGGTCATCCTCAAGCCTTCCAAGCGCCTCCATCGCCTTTAAGCCTGCCGGGGTCGCCGCCCAGCCAAGGCCAAGAATATTCGCCACACAATTTGTCGAAATATATTCTCCGGCCGCGTGGTTTTCCGGAAGATTCGGAAATAAAAAACGCATGACCGGCCTGAGCAGCTTCGTAAGCTGCTCCAAAAGCCCGGCCTTCCGGGCAATCCTCATCACACCGGTCCACACCGCCATAATGCCAAGCATCGTTATACACAAATCCACTGCGTCCTGCGCAGATTCCACGATCGCATTGGATATATTCTGCATGTTTCCGGTTGCCGCACCGATCAGAAGTCCAAGAATAAGCATTGCCATCCATAAATAATTCAGCATACACATTCCCCCCTGGCAGGGTACATACCAATACTGCCCTATACCAGTCCTTCGATATATTACTTTCATATACAATACTTTGATATTCCAATAGATACAGCACCATTTCTATATATCCGTACTTTTATATAAATACCGGCACATATAGCCATACTTCTATATAGCAGCACCTGCATCCGGCAGACTGATATACCACTGCTTTGATTCAATAAGCTCTTATACATAAATAAGCTTCCATATAAAAAATTATTCTAAGAAATTATTCATTGAAATCTTCCCGGAATGTGATAAGATGGGAAGGGCCCGGCATATGTGAATGTATGGCGGTTCCGTATTTTTTTCGAGGAGTTTTTACTATGTTCAAAAAAATCATCTGTTTTTTTAAACGAGACGTCGTTTTAAGCGCCGCTTTCATCCTGGCCATCGTCTCCTGCTTTATTGTCCCGCCGGATTCGGCATATATCGGGTATATCGATTTTAATACGCTGATTATGCTGTTTTGCCTGATGCTCATCGTCGAGGGAATGCGCGAGCAAAATCTTTTTCAATATATCGGCGGCCATATTTTAAAACGCGTACATACCGGACGCAGCGTTGTCATAACTCTTGTATTTTTATGCTTTTTCGGGAGTATGCTTATCACCAATGATGTGTCTTTGATCACCTTTGTCCCTTTCGGACTGATGATCTTAAAAATGACCGGGCTGACAGACCGGGCCTGCATCGTTGTTGTCCTTATGACCATTGCCGCCAATCTCGGCAGCATGTTCACCCCCATCGGCAATCCGCAGAATCTTTACCTGTATTCGCTCTCAGGTATGAATGTCGGGCAGTTTCTTTGGCTGATGCTCCCCTATACGGCAGCCGCCGCTCTTTTGCTGCTGATCTGCATTTTTTTAGGAGCTCCCAAAAGCCGGCTTCAGATCGATGAAAAGCCGGTGCGCATTAAAAATGTCCGCCGGCTGTATTTTTATCTGTTCCTTTTTATACTGTGCCTTCTGACCGTTGCCGGCATACTTGACCACCGCATTTTGCTGGTGCTTGTTCTGGTAAGTATTCTTATCACCCGGCGGCTTCTGCTTTTGCGTGTGGACTATCCGCTGCTGCTGACATTTATTTTCTTTTTTATTTTTACCGGAAACATCAACCGTATGGAAGAACTGCGCACCATCATCGCTGCGCTCATTTCCGGCCATGAAAAAACGGTGGGGATTTTGTGCAGTCAGATCATCAGCAATGTTCCGGCAGCAATGCTGCTTTCCGGTTACACCCAAAACATTCCCGGGCTGATTATCGGAACAAACGTCGGCGGCCTTGGCACACTGATCGCATCCATGGCCAGCCTGATTTCCTACAAGCAAATGGCACTGCAATATCCTGAACACAAGAAAAAATATATTGGTATTTTTACACTGCTGAACCTGCTGTTTTTAATCATTCTTTGGATTCTGTAAATAAAATGATTCATATTAAAATGATTATCTGGTATAATAAAAGGGGCTGATTGCAAAAGCCCATATACATGCAATGTTTGCGCAGATCAATGCCATACAGCACACAGCATAAGCATTTAAATACACAGGGGGGTGCATTTTATGAAGCTGAAGAAATTAAAATTAACCGCGCTTTTTATATCCGCGCTGATGGGATTAACTGCCTGCACACCGGCAATCGACAATGGCCTGACCCGGTCGCCGCAGGAGCACCTGACGGTCCCGGACGCTTCCGGAAACACGGCGCAAAATGGCACGGCGCCGGAGGGAGGTTTATCCGACGGCAGCACATCCGGGAACACAACGCCAGAAGAAAGCACAGCAGATGGTACGGACGGCACAGAGACCGGACAGACACCGGATTCCTTTGATTCATCTGAAAATACCGGGGTCACCGGATTTAGCGAGGATATTCTTGCTCAGGCAAATTCGATTCTTTCCTCCATGACGCTGGAGCAAAAGGTCGGACAGATGTTTCTCGCCCGCTGCCCGGAGACGGACGCTGCCGCGCAGGCTTCCGCTTATTCCCTCGGCGGTTATGTACTGTTTGCCCGGGATTTTGACAATAAGACTGAGGAGCAGGTCATCGCAGATATACAAAGCTATCAGGACAGCTCGTCCATACCGATGTTTATCGCGGTAGATGAGGAGGGCGGCACTGTTGTGCGTGTCAGCTCTAATCCCCAGCTCAGGCCCTACCCATTCTGGTCGCCCCAGGAGCTTTTTGCCGAGGGCGGTATGGAACTGATTCAGTCTGATGCGGAGGATAAATCGATCCTGCTTAAAAATCTTGGTATTAATCTGAATCTGGCGCCTGTGTGTGATGTTTCCACCAATGCCTCGGATTATATGTACGCGCGCAGCTTTGGCCAGCCGGCATCGGAGACATCGGAATATGTATCTACCGTTGTAGCTGCCATGAACGCTCAGGGAATGGGAAGCGCGCTCAAGCATTTCCCGGGCTACGGAAACAACACCGATACCCATGAAGGGATCGCGCGGGACAGCCGCCCTTATGAAACATTTACAGAAAGCGACTTCCTGCCATTTGAGGCCGGCATTTCCCAGAATGCCACGGCTGTTCTCGTGTCCCATAATATTGTCGAATGTGTGGACAGTGAACATCCGGCTTCTTTATCCCCACAGATTCACGATATTTTAAGAAATGATCTTGGATTTGACGGAATCATTATGACGGATGACCTGGCCATGGAAGCCATTACCCAGTACACCGACGGGCAGAGCGCTGCTGTGGCGGCTGTTCTTGCGGGCAATGACATGCTCTGCTGTACAGACTTCACCACTCAGATTCCGGCCGTCATCGACGCCGTTAATGCCGGCACGATCAGCCAGGAACGCATCGATCAGTCTGTTTTGCGTATCCTTGCCTCCAAAATCGAGCTTGGCATCATCGCATAAACTCATGGCGTAAAATAAAACAGTGCTTTCAAATCATATCTTTAATATAAAATGAATATCTTTGATATAAAATAAGACCTTTGATATAAAATAAGACCTTTGATTCAAAAATCCGCGCATACATACTGCGAGATTGATCAAAGGTCTTATTTTTATTGTTTTTTTGTTTTTTCAGGTTTTTATGATTTCTTCAGGCTTTTATCCGCTGTGACATCCGTTCTACGGCTTCCTCAAGACAAAGCGCAAAATCCTGGATGACCGGGTCTGTCCACTTTGTTTTCCATATCAGACGGACAATGTGCGAAGAATCCAGTACAATATGGCCAAATTCCGGATGGCAAAGCTCCCTGCTCCACATATCTACGATGGCAACGCCCATACGGCACGAAATCCCGGAAATCATGGAATCCGTACTGTTGACTGCAAGAATTTTAGGCACAAAGCCATAAGGCTTACAAAAGCCTTTCACAAGGTCCTGACTGTAAAACGAACGTTCGCCTTCTGAAACTACAAGAAAGGTCTCGTTTTCAAAATCTATGGGATTTAACTGTTCTTTGTGCACAGCGATTGGAAGCTCTTTGGAATACAAAAGCACTCTCGGAATTTTCCAGAGTTCGGTGCTGGTCATTCCTTTCCCTTCCCCGGACACCGGGTCAATGGTCATAACCATATCTACCGCATCTTTATTCAGCGCGTTTTCCATCTCATTGACATCATAGCTGTACAGCTGCACCCTGACCTGACCGTGAAGCTTTTCAAACGCTTCCAGAGCAGGCACGAAAAATGGCGATATATCCCAGTAATCCACAACGCCCAGCCGGAGTATCCTCTGCCGGCTCTCTGAGATCAGCTGTGCATGGACTTTAATATTGTTCAGTTCATTCCTGTAATCCGTAAAAAAATGAAAAAACATTTCCCCGGTTTCTGTCAGCTTCACGGATTTATTTGTCCGCTCAAACAGTGTATAGCCAAGCTCTTCTTCCATTGCCAGAATCTGACGGCTGATGGCCGGCTGCGATACAAAAAGCTCCCGCGCAGCCTTGGTAAAGCTCAGATTTTTTGCCACAGATAAAAAATATTCAATTTGAAGGTCATTCACGATCTGCTCACCTCTGGCCAGTGCGCAATGCCCCGCCGGTTACATTTTTGCATATACTTCCGGGCGAATCCATTCCAGCCACTTCATAGTTTTGTGTCTCTCGTCAACTTCTGATTTGTGAAGCGTTTCTACAAAATAAATATCTTCTTTTTCCACAAGGTTGGCAATGACAAAGCCGTTTGGATCACATACCATCGAACGGCCGACCTTTACCACGCCCTTGGAGGTCGGGCCTGTGCGGTCACAGGATACGACATAAATGCCATTTTCTGCGGCTCTTGCGCGATTGCAGATGTCCCAGAGATCATCATCGGGATAAGCCCAGCTGCTTGACACTGCCAGAACATCTACGCCCGCTGTGGCATACTTTCTCGATAATTCAGGAAAACCGAAGTCCGCACAGATCATGATACCAATCTTCATACCATTTAACTCAAAAATCGACAGCTGGTCGCCCGGGGTAATCGTTTCCCGTTCCTGATTATACAGATGGATTTTGGCATAATCCGCAAGAATCTGTCCATCCGGCGCATAAACAGTTGCCTTATTATAAATCTTATCTCCCTGGCGATCCAGGCGTCCGGCCAGAATATTGATTCCGGTTTTAGCCGCCAGAGCCATCCAGAAGTCATTTACCTTTTTCGTGATTGCTTCATCCACACTTTCAATCCCTATGCCGCTCTCCAGGCAGGCCTCGTGAAACAGCAGCAGATCCACATCTTTTTCATTTTCACTGACCTTCATCGCCATCTCTTCGACCTTTGCCATATTGGCAGCCATATCCCCATCGACTACATGAAACTGAACTGAAGAAACTTTTAAATGTCCATTCATGATCATAACCTCCTAATCCATTATTAATATGTTATATGCTGCCCGCCCGGTATCCGTCTGTCCCTGCATGTATATGCCGGCCTTTGCGGCATACATATCCCGGCATCCGTCCGCCGTTTGGTGCTTTCATAATAAATTATATAATTCCTGAAAAAAATTGCAACCTTTTTATGGATATTGCAGTTTATTGTAAAAACATCCATTTCAACTGTATTGCCCCTTGCACACCGACGCCAATATTGTATAATTAAAGAAATTACACGCTTTGAGGTGTATTTCCCCTGTACACTGGCACTATCATGGGAGGAATGTTTTATGATCAAACCGAAACAGCTCCGCCGCGGCGACCGCATCGCCATTGTAAGCCTGTCCAGCGGAATGCTCGGCGACCCGCAATTTATCCATAAATATTACATTGCAAAGTCCCGTCTTGAAAATGACTTTGGCCTTCAGGTTACCGCAATGCCCCACGCGCTCTGCGGCAGTGACTTTATTGACTGCCACCCGGAGCTTCGCGCAAAAGACCTGATGGATGCCTTTGCTGATCCATCCATCCGCGCTATTATCTGTGCCATCGGCGGCGACGATACCATACGCCTGCTGCCATACATTGATTTTGATCATATCCGAAATCATCCCAAAATATTTATGGGCTATTCGGACAGTACGATCAACCATCTGATGATGTACAAGGCCGGCCTTGTCTCCCTCTATGGCCCATCAATTATCGGTGAATTTGGAGAATATGTCCATATGCCGGAATATACCCGACGGGCAGTTCAAAAATTTCTTTTTGAAGATACAGCCGGATTTTCCATTACTTCAAGCCCGGAATGGTCCGATGATTTTATTCCATGGGATAAAAAAAACAGTCACATGGAAAGAGCCATGCGTCTGGAACAGCATGGCTACGAGCTTCTGCAGGGACATGGCGTCACACGCGGCCATCTTCTCGGCGGATGCATCGATGTCTTTTCAATGGCCATCGGAACGGCTATCTGGCCCGCCCTCAGTCAATGGGAAAACGCCATACTCTTTATTGAAACAAGCGAAGAAAAGCCGTCGCCGAATCTGATCCGGTATGCACTGAGAAACCTCGCCGCCCAGGGCGTCTTAAAGGTCATCCGGGGTATTCTTGTAGGAAAGCCTCAGGGTGAAGTTTATTATGAGGAATATAAAAAGGTGCTTCATCAGGTCATTTCCCATGAGGAAGGACTAAACGATCTCCCGATCCTTTATAATATCAATATCGGACATGCCTTTCCCATCGGTATTCTTCCTTATGGTATTCAGGCTGAGATCAACTGTGAAAATAAAACGCTGACACTGCTTGAGAGTGCCACACAATAAAAGCATCCTTTTAATTTGTTCTAAAGCTTAACAATATAATATACTTACCCGGGGAGCTGAAAGGGGCGATGTGCCAGCGCTGGACGTTTTTACGAAAGGGGTGGTACATATGGTTACATACAGCGATCTTTTCGCATTTGTAATTATGCTTTGTGCGGTTGTTACTCTTGCTATTGCTATCTCAGAACGATCGGATAGGGGAAGCTTTCTTCCCCTACCCGATCATCGCGATGTCTCTCTCATCTCGCGGCATTGCCACTCGATGACCGTTGCCCGTCGGATGCCCGCCCGTGCAAGCACGGCGGCCGCCCTCCGGGCGTATCGCGCAAAAAATAGCGCCCCTGCTCTGGTAAAGTAAGGCGCTATTTTCAGGTTTTAATCTACCGGCGGTCAGGTGTGCACTGACCAACGGCTCTCTTGTTAAGTATATTATATGTCAAATTATTAAATCTGTCAAATAGGAACGCCGCTCCGGGGTTTTTATTCCTGTTTTTCGGCAACAAAAAAACACCGTCCCCGCAGCTCATGCGTCTGCAAAAACAGTGCTTTTAAGTGCGCCTCCAGGGGCTCGAACCCTGGACACCCTGATTAAGAGTCAGGTGCTCTACCAACTGAGCTAGAAGCGCATCTCTGAAGTTTTGAACTCATCTCTCGAGTACGAAAGTTATTATATAACAGATAATTCTAAATTGCAAGCATTTTTTTAAATTTTTTTATTTTTTTTAACTATTCAGCCATGTGGCTGGAGATGAGGAATGAATATGCAAGTTTACTTGCAGCAAACCTTCGTCATCTCCAGATATATGACATTTAGCCCTGATCCGGCGTTTAGACGCGTTTGCGGCAAACGCACGGCTTTTGCCGCGTAAATACGGGATTGCATGGCTGAATCGTTACACCCCCGGCCATGCGGCCGGAGATAACATATTCTTTTACTGCCGCCCGGTCGATCCGTGGCCGCCTCTGTCCTCATGGCCTAACACCAAGGTTTCCTCAAATTCCAGCGCCGGCTGATGCTTCATTATACGAAACTGACATATCCGGTCATTTTTATGGATCACCGTATCCCGCACAGCATATGCCGGCATGAACCACTGATCATTGTCGCCGCAGTAAGACTCATCGATCAGACCCATACTATTCGTCTGTAAAATACCAAAATTTTTAAAGGTACTCGATCTTGGAATAACATGCGCCTCATAGCCTTTTGGAAGCTCCATAGCAATTCCCAGGGGAATCAAACGGAACTCCCCGGCCTTCATCTCCACATCCTCTGCTGCCCGAAGATCGATCCAGTCTGATTTTCCGTCAATATAGGCCAGCTTTTCAAGGTCTTTACAAAAATACTTAATACGAATCTTTTCCACTTCTGATGTCTCCTCTATCTAATAACAATTATGTCTGATAATAATTATGTCTCATAATAATTATATCTGATAATAATTATATCTGATAACAATTATACCTAATAACAATCAATGCCGATACCTTCACGGCCACATCCATGCACAGCGGGCCGCACCAATAACTGACAGGCTGTTTCTATAATACATCTTCCTGCACGCTGCACAATAGCCCTACAATAACAGGCTGGCTTCACAGCATATATCTGACAGGCTCCATGGCGTATCTGACAAGCCCCATAGCGTATCTGACAGGCCCCATGACGTATCTGACAGCTTCATGCCACAGTCTGGTCATAGTCTGCGCCACAGCCAGCCTGCAGCTCCACATATAAGCGGCCGTCTATGCGTGCCGGATATTTGTAAATTCACTGATTTCCCGGTTGACTGTGCACAGATCATCCACAGAAAGCTCATGGAGCTTTTCATGCCCTGTTACCCGGGCAAACATCCGCAGCTCATCCAGAGAAACCTTCAGAAAATTAGCTACCCTGGCAGCCGCCGCATCCTCCTTAAGCCGCACCCTCAAATCCGGGTCCTGTGTCGCTACGCCCACCGGGCACATTCCCGTACCGCAAATACGATACTGCTGGCAGGCCATAGCCATGAGCGGTGCGGACGCCACGGCAACAGCATCCGCCCCCATGGCGATTGCCTTGGCAAAATCTGAAGATACCCTCAAACCACCGGTAATGACCAGGCTGATGTCTGAACCAATGCTGTCCAGATATTTCCGTGCCCGGTAAAGCGCAAAAATCGTCGGTACGCTGGCACTGTCACGCAAAAACAGCGGTGAAGAACCCGTAGCGCCGCCGCGCCCGTCGATCGTAATAAAATCCGGTTCGGCATACACACAAAATTCCATATCCTTTTCAATATGCCCGGCTGCAATCTTAATGCCAATGGGCCGCCCGCCGGAAGCCATGCGGAGCTGATAGACAAGCGACTTTAAATCCTCACGCGTCTCGATGCCCGGAAACCTTGAAGGTGCAATCACATCTCTGCCCATCGGCTTATTGCGTATCCTGCTGATCTCCGGTGTCACCTTCTCCGCCGGGAGATGTCCGCCCATTCCGGGCTTTGTACCTTGCCCGATCTTGATCTCAATGGCATCGGCAGACTGTAAATTTTCAGGCGTCACGCTGTAAAGATTTCCCACATATTCAAAAATATATTTGTCCGCAGCTGCCATTTCCTCGGGCAAAATGCCGCCCTCACCGGAGCACATGGCGCTGCCTGCCATAGCGCTGCCTCTTGCCAGGGAAATCTTCGCCTCTCTGGAAAGCGCCCCAAAAGACATATGGGATATGTACACCGGATTTTCCAATACCAGAGGCTTTTTGGCATTTTTCCCGATCACAGTCGTCGTATTTACCGGCGCATACTCATCCAGCGGCATCGGGTCAAGCTGCGCTCCAAGGATCAGTATATCATCCCACCCGGGCATCGGCAGCCGTGTTCCCATCGCTGCGTGAATACTATGTCCGCTGACCGCCATCTGATGAATCTCCTCCATATAGCGGCAGCTTTCATCGTGGCGCACATAGTCCGCCGGATACTCCAGCGAACCTTTCTTTTCTTCAACCGGTGTCTGCACCACCGGCTCATACAAATAAAATGCCGTTGCCGGCTGATGGCAGACCGGACATTCCGACAGGCTGGAAAACGGCTTTCCTTCCCTGGCTTCATCGTAAACATACCCGCAAACATTACACTTATAAACCGCCATAAAAATACCTCCGTTCAGAACATCTAAGCACAAAACCCCTGTGCATTGCACGGTATCACTGTTACTATTATCATATCCTGAACGAAGGTATAAGTCAAAGCTTATTTAAGCTTCAATAGCCTTCCATCAGCACTGTTGTGCCGCTTTTAAGAGACCTGCAAACATCGATCGTCCGCTGATTCGATGAGCCCTTAAAACGCAGTGCCACACTTTTTAATTCTTCAATAAACGGGCCGTCCACAAGGACATCAATATATGACAGAAATTCGGCAGTTTCCGGCCACTCGCTGAGCATCCGTCCTTTAACATCCCGGTCAAAATCATAGCCGGTAAAGCACCATACATCTTTTGAGGGATAAACCTCCCGGATTTTCCTCAGCAGCGGTAAAAGCCCCTGCTGATTCGTCCGTTCCATCGGCTCGCCGCCCAAAAGAGTGATCCCCTTTACATAATCCGGCGCCAGCCAGGAAATGATCCGGTCGATCTCCTTCTGTGTAAACTCACTGCCGTAATGAAAATCCCATGTCACCTGGTTAAAACAATTTTTGCAGTGATGCGTGCAGCCGCTCACAAACAGTGAAACCCGCACTCCGGGCCCGTTGGCCACATCATACTGTTTTATATCTGCATAATACATTTTACAACCTCAAAGTACTTACAGAGCTGCTGCCAGGCCGAACCGTAACCTTACAGATGCAGCACCCGGCTCTTAATCTCCTTTGTTTTTCCGACATTCCAGAAATTCTCGCCCAGATAGCCGCAGGTCCGGCGTGTCACATTCATCTTGGCGTGATCCTTATTTCCGCACTGCGGGCATTCCCATTCCAGATCATCATTGATCATAATCTCTCCGTCGTAGCCGCACACATGGCAGTAATCGGACTTTGTATTAAACTCAGCATACTGGATATTGTCGTAAATAAACTTTACAAGCTCTTCCAGCGCTTCAAGATTATGACGCATATTCGGAATTTCCACATAGGAAATCGCGCCGCCGGAGGAAATCTTCTGGAACTGGCTCTCAAACTGGAATTTGCTGAAGGCATCAATTTTTTCACGCACATCCACATGATAAGAGTTGGTGTAATAGCCCTTATCTGTAACATCCTTGATGACGCCAAAGCGCTCCAGGTCAATGCGTGCAAAACGATAGCACAGGGACTCTGCCGGTGTTCCGTAAAGTCCGAAATGGATTCCGGTTTCTGCCTTCCACCGGTCTGTGGCAGCTCTCATGTGGTTCATCACTCTCAGAGCAAACTCCATACCGGCCGGATCTGTGTGGCTGACACCCTTCATCAGCTTTGTTACCTCATAAAGACCGATATATCCAAGAGAAATCGTGGAATATCCATTATGAAGCAGCTTATCGATCGTCTCGCCTTTCTTTAAACGGGCAATCGCGCCATACTGCCAATGGATCGGGCTGACATCCGATATTGTTCCTTCAAGCGCCTGATGACGGCACATCAGCGCTTCATAGCAAAGCTGAAGCCGCTCGTCCATGAGCTTCCAGAACTTATCCTCATCACCCTTTGCCAAAATACCGATCTGCGGCAGATTCAGGCTGACAACGCCCTGATTAAAACGGCCTTCAAACTTATAGTTTCCATTTTCATCCTTCCACGGTGTCAGGAAACTGCGGCAGCCCATGCAGCTAAACACATTACCCTCATAATTTTCACGCATCTTCTTTGCAGAAATATAATCCGGATAAAGCCGCTTTGCAGAGCAGCGTACCGCAAGCTTTGTAATATAATCATACTTTCCGCCTTTTAAGCAGTTATGTTCATCCAGCACATAAATCAGCTTCGGAAACGCCGGTGTCACATAAACGCCCTTCTCATTCTTAATGCCTTCAAGGCGCTGTCTTAAAATCTCCTCGATAATCATAGCATTTTCTTTAACATACTCGTCATTCGGATCGAGGTTTAAAAATAATGTGACAAAAGGCGACTGGCCGTTGGTCGTCATTAATGTATTGATCTGATACTGGATCGTCTGAACACCGGATTTCAATTCGTCAGCAAGACGCATCTGGATGATATGCTCCTCCACATCCTCGCTGAGCGTATCGCCAAACTCCCTGCGGATCGCGTCTTTATATTTATTGTAGCTTTTTCTTAAATATTTTCCAAGATGGCGCACATCCACCGACTGTCCGCCGTACTGGCTGCTGGCCACAGCGGCAATAATCTGGGTCATGACCGTGCAGGCCACCTGAAAGCTCTTGGGGCTTTCGATCAGCTTGCCATTCATCACAGTGCCATTGTCCAGCATATCCCCTATGTTGATCAGACAGCAGTTAAAAATCGGCTGGACAAAATAGTCCGCGTCATGGAAATGCAGCACACCCTCCTCATGAGCTTTGGAAATCTTCTCCGGAAGAAGCAGACGCCTCGTCAGGTCCTTGGACACTTCCCCGGCGATCAGGTCTCTCTGAGTGGATGCCACAACAGCATTTTTATTGGAGTTTTCCTCCATAACATCCTTATTGCTGTTTTTGATCAGGCTTAAGATCGATTCATCCGTTGTATTGGCCTTGCGCACAAGCTCCCGTGTATACCGGTAGATAATATACGCCTTCGCCAGCACATATTTTCCCTCAGCCATCAGCTTTTGTTCGATAATATCCTGAATATCCTCCACAAGCATACGTTTGCGGTTGCGGCTTTCCACATATTCAACAATCGATTCGATCCCCGCATCGCTGATGCGCTCCTCCTCAGGAACCTCGGCGTTTGCCTTGGATATGGCGACAATGATCTTGCTGCGGTCGTAATCCACTTCCCGTCCGTCTCTTTTGATGATTTTCATAGCGCAAACTCTCCTTCAATACTCTATGGTAAAACAACTTTTTTTCGTACGCGTTCCATTATAACACCGGGCTATTTAAAAATCCACAATAAAAATATACAAAATATAGTTTTTTTGTTTTTTTTAATACTAGATATAGTATCTCTGTTTTTTGCTTCATTTATGCCCGTTTCCGGCGGTTTCTATGCTATTGTGGAAATAGCTGTCAAAATTGTCAATGGGGCAAAAGTAACAAAATGTATTTCTTTCTAATTCAGAAACTTTTAATAAGAGATGACCTGTAAAACTTGAAGTACATTTTCAAAAATGCTAACATATTAGAAAAGAATCCTGTCACAGGAGCATATTTCCTGGGCAATACAGGAGCATATTTCCTGGGCAATTAAGAAAAACAGAGCCGACTGCGCTTAACACGGCGGCCGCTCTCAACAAAAGAGGTGACACAAATTTACTATGGAAAACACACAAATATCGTCAAAGCCAAGTTTTTTTACAAAGGAACGCGGCTTTTACCGGACGCTTTTTAGCATGATGATCGTTGTTGCCCTGCAAAATCTTGTAGCATACAGTGTCAATATGGCGGACAATATCATGCTGGGAGGCTATGACCAGAATGCCCTTTCCGGCGCTGCCACGGTCAACCAGATTTTCTTCATGGTTCAGCAGGTCGCACTGGCGATCAGCAACTCTCTGGTTGTTCTTGCATCGCAATACTGGGGTGAAAAACGTGTCGAACCGATCCGCACGATTACTGGCATTGCCTTAAAGCTCGGACTGATCTGCAGCATCATCATCATTGCTGTATGTGTTTTTATCCCCCGTCCGCTGCTGATGCTTTTCACAACCGATGAACAGATCATCGATGAGGGGCTTGGCTATCTTTCACTGATCCAGTGGACCTTTATCCTTTTTATTATGACCAATATTCTCATGGCCGCATTAAGAAGTGTGGAAACGGTAAAAATTTCATTTTATACGTCCGTTGTCTCCCTGCTGGTCAATGTAGGTATCAACTATGTATTGATTTTTGGTCATTTCGGATTTCCGGAAATGGGCGTGCGCGGCGCTGCCGTCGGAACGCTTGTTGCCCGTATTCTTGAATTTATTATTGTTGTCTTTTATCTGCTTAAGATTGATAAAAAGCTGCATCTGTTCTCCGGCGGGCTTTTCAAGAAAAATCCCGGACTGCGCAAGGATTATACAAAGGTAACGGTTCCGGTCATGCTCTCCCAGGTGCTCTGGGGTGTGTCCGTGCCAATGCAGACTGCTATCCTTGGTCATCTTTCCGCAGACGCCATTGCCGCCAATTCCGTAGCAACGACCTTCTATCAATATCTTAAGGTCATTGTTATTGCCATGTCCTCGACATCCAGTGTAATGATCGGCAATGCCATCGGCCGGGGCAATATGGACCGCATCAAATCGGATGCCCGTACACTGGCTGTGATCAATGTTCTGATTGGTCTTGTCCTTGGCATTGTCCTTTTCCTGCTGCGCTATCCGCTGCTGTCTATGTATAAGCTTTCGGATACTGCCACAGACCTCGCGATCAATCTCATTGCCATTATGAGTATTGTCATGGTCGGTATGTCTTATCAGATGCCCGTCAGCTATGGTATCATCCAGGGCGGCGGAGATGCAAAATTCAACATGGCGATGAATATGATCAGCACATGGGTGATCGTCATGCCATTGTCCTTTATGGCCGCTTTCTGGTGGAAGCTGCCGGTAGAGCTTGTTGTTTTGTGCATCCAGTCCGACCAGATTTTTAAAGGGCTTCCCACATTTATCCGCTTCCGGAGCTATAAATGGATCAAGAAGCTCACCAAACCGGAGACTTAAAAACAGGGCGTTACATGAAACAGATACTTCATGTAACGCCCTGTTTTTTATTGCACTATTTTTATTGCACTGTTTTTATTGCATAGGAAACAGTGTTCTTATGCAATAAAAAGTGTCTCTTTGGATCACACTATGGACGGATTTTTAGTTCATGGACAGAAGATCGATGTACCACTTTCCATCAATTTTCACAACATTTATATAAGTACTCTCTACCGAAGAACCGCCCTCATCACTTTCAATGATCATATCAACGTCAAGCTGCATCGCGTCGTCAATAAAATCATCATCAGTGCCATAGCTGTAAGCATAGTCACTGTTAAGGCTTTCCAGCGCATCCTCTGTCAATTCAGTGGCTTCGTAAAGCTCATAGCTGACTTTATAGTTGCTACCAAACTCATCTTCAATGCTGCTCAGATAATATTCCTGGTATTGGGTTTCGTACATTTCTATAATTCCATCGTAATTAATAACCGAATACAGGTCCGAATCCTCTATAATCGGCTTCAACGGCAATGTATCGACCAGACCGGCTACATCCTTTTTGTTCATAGCGCTTACAAGGTCTTTCAGCGGTTTTTCATAGCTCCCGCCGCCGAAAATAAGCAGGCATACCACCACAATAATTGCAATAACAACCACAGCTGCACCCGCGCAGATGCCAATAATCGCACCTTTTCCGAGCTTTTTCTTCGGTTTTGCTACCCTGACATTTGAAGCTTCCGGCGCTGCCTGAGGCCCCATATTCATGCCCGGTGCCTGCGTCTTGTTATAGCCATTATTATAGGTGCCCTGCGTATATCCGTTCTGGCCATTGTAACCATAGTTTGGATAACCGTTCGCTCCGCCGCCATACACCGGCCCACCTGCTGCTCCATAACCACCGGCATTTCCGTTGCCTCCCGGTGCTCCGTAGCCACCGGCATTTCCGTTGCCTCCTGCTGCTCCGTAGCCACCCGCATTTCCGTTACTTCCTGGCGCTCCGTAGACGCCTGCATTTCCGCTACTTCCCGGTGCTCCGTAGATGCCCGCGTTTCCGTTACTTCCCGGTGCTCCGTAGCCACCGGCATTTCCGTTACTTCCCGGCGCTCCGTAGGCGCCGCCGTTAATATAGCTGCTATATCCGGCAGGACTATAACCGCCGGCCTTTTGATTTTCTGCCCCTGAATTGGCATGGCCGCCGCTGGCATATGCCGTATCCGTACTGACATAAACCGTCTGTGTCACTGTGCTTTTTGAGTAATGAGGGCCGCCGGATTCCATCGTATTTTTTAAAGCTCTTCCGTGATTTTTTGGTGAACGGCTTCCCGGCTTTTCAGATTCGCTCAAAATACGGGTGGCCTCTATATCATCATAATCCATGATCTGATCATAGCCATCCTGTGCCACACTATCCGAGGCTTCCTCATGCTTTTGTCCTGTAACATCATTTGCAGAGGATGACGGCTGATATGCCGCTGTACCAGCCACAGATTGCTGAGCTTCAAATCCCCCTGTCGGCCCGGCTGCCGGTGCCGGCGGCGCTTCAGCTACTTTTGTTCCGCAATACGGGCAAAACTGACTTGTATCTTTGATTGATTTTCCGCAATTTCTACAAAACATAATATACTCCCTTCTCTGCCATATTTCATATATTATTATAGATGCCCGCCTGAACATACCTGCTAAAGCATCCAAAACTTTCTTAATAAATCTTCATGCCGTGCACAGCGCGGCAGCACTATATATCTGGCTTTCACAATAAATTATAAGTTTTTGCAGGACGTTTGTAAAGTAAAAATGCACAAAAATGACAGTCCGAAAATCAAACGAACTGTCATTTCTTAAAAAATGATTATTTAAAGCACCGTGATCTGCTGGGGATAGCTGCCGAAAATATTGGCCTTTTCATCATCCATCCAAACGGTTTCATGGAGCGTTGTACAGCGGTGCCCCTTCTTAAACTGATGAATCGAATCAAAAACCATCCCCTTAGCAAGCGGGAACATCTCCCACTCACAGTTGATCAGCGGACGGCATACTGTAATATTCCCCATACCGCGGATTTCTGTATCCATCCATGTGTGGCCATGCATCTGCTCTGCACCGACGCCTGCTTTATATCGGTTCAGCGTATCCCGAAGCTCACTCATCGTCATACCATTTCTATACGCCTGAATCTGAAATTCCTGAAGCTTAAGCGCTGAATCAAAATGTGCCTGAATCTCAGGATGGGGCGTTTTAAAAAAGAAATATCTGCTGCGCTCCGCATAATAGCCGCCAGGCCCCGGCGTTTCCAGAGTAAAAACAACATAGTCGGATGTTTTTAAACGATAATCCGGCGGCACTGCCAGCGTTGCATCTAAAATCCCATCGCCTTCACACCATCCGCGGTTTTCACCCACGGCAAACATGATCTTTGGCATCTGAGTCGGGTCTCCGCCCAGTAAAAGAAGCTGACGTGTCACATCGGCAAACATCTCGCTGATTGTCCGCCCCGGCTGGATAAACATCGCGGCGCCATAAAACATCGCGTCCTGTATCCGGCAGGTGCAGCGCACCGCTTCAAGCTCCTCCTCGCTCTTGCAGGCCCGCATCCATGCCAGCTCCTGACAAAAATCCACCAGCTCCACCCCCGGGCACACCTCCTGCAAATAATTATAAAATGCATGGGTGATCAGGCCAAGCCCATCATAAGCAATACGTCTGGCTCCCTTAAGCCAGGGCGACATATCTTCTCCATTGCTGTACGGATCAAGACGCCAGTCATGATCGCTTGTCTTAACGCCGTGGATTTCTTTTAATTCACCTTCTGCCGGCAGGATCAGCGTATATGTATTTTTATAATGATTATCGCAGCCCAGCCAGTAAAGGCTTG
>CASFBR010000163.1 GCA_949292795.1 uncultured Eubacteriales bacterium | reverse complement strand
TTTTCCGCGCGAAGACGCGGTGTAATAAAGCTGAGTAAATAAGATGCCGGGACAAAAGTCTGGCAGGGATTTTTTTCGGATGTCAATGTTATCCCATGCAGCCGTCCGGTTATACCGGATCGCTGTAAAAAATAAATGGAGGAGGTTTCGCGTATGGGACATAATATTAAAAGAGGTATTACGATTTATAGCTGGCACCGTCAGGTGGAGGCCGGAAAGCTGACCTGGGAGGACTGCATCAAGGCGGCCGTAAAGATGGGCTGCAATGGGCTGGAGCTGTTAGGGCAGCTTTACTTCAGGTATTGCCCGGAAGCGCTGAAGGAGGACATTGATTCGTGGGAGGCGATGATGTGGAAATATGGCACAAAAACCATCGCCCATGATTTCTTTGTGGATAAGACGCTTTACGCCCACAGAAATCTGACTGTAAAAGAGGGCGTGGACATTGTCCGTCGCCATGCACTTTTTGCAAAATCCATCCACTGTCCGATTATGCGTGTGGGCGGTCAGGTAGACCCTGAAATTTTCCGGCAGTCGGTGCCGATCCTTGAGGACCTGGGAATTAAAATGGGGCTGGAGATTCACAGCGGTTCATCGTCCTTCTGCCTGCCGCAGGTACAGGATGTGATCGAAGTAATCCAAAAGAGCGGATCAAAATATATCGGTATTGTGCCGGATATGAGTATGTTCTGCAAAGAAGTCAGCCAGAGCCAGTTAGCGCTTGCGCGCGCTCAGGGTGTTGACGAAAAGCTTGTGGAAGAGGTGGAAAGTCTTTATAAACAGGTCGATAATGTGGAATTTCGTGCATTTTGCAACGAACAGATGGAGTATGCGAAGGATGACGCCACAAAAGGCTTCCTTGCCCGGGTGCGCCGGACCGAATATTATGATCCGAAGGTGCTGCTTGAGCATATGCCGTATATTATCCACTGCCATGGCAAATTCTATGAAATGGACGACAATAATGAGGAGACGACCATTGATTATCCCGGCGTTCTTAAGGTGCTTGTGGAAGGCGGCTATGAAGGCTATATTTCCGCGGAATATGAAGGAAAGCCGATCAATGGAGATACCTTTGAACCGTTCCGCCGTTATCAGAAGATGCTGGACAAATATCTTGGAACCTATCCGGATGCCAATTATCCGGAATGGCCCAATGCCGAGCCGGTAGCCGGAGGTGGCTTTGGCGCGCCGGTACAGGCACTTATGCCTTCGGGATTTAAGAATCATTATGAGGATGGAAAGTGCACCGGATTTGAGGTTCAGGTATCTAATTATTACTACCGTGGCGTGCCTTTAAGCCTTTTTGAGTCCTGCTATGTGGAAGTGGATGGGAAGCTGTATGGGCCGGATAGTATGCGGGTTGCTGTGGACGGCGAGGTATTCCGCTTTGCGGATATGTGCGACGTGACACTTCACTACTGGAATAAAGGCTATCCGGCGACAATTATTATTGATGAGCCGGGCGGACTTGAACCGGGCAAAGAATATAATGTTTCCGCTGTTGTTACGATCCGGGCGTATTATATGCGCGAGGGCATTGCCGCACAGCTTGCGACCGATTCCGTCGTAATGCCTCCGGCAGAAAAGAGAAAGCTGGAAGCATAGGATGTTTTTGGGGACTCAAAGTCATGCTTTTTCATGCAAGCATGAAACGCATGACCTTTTGACCCGGGCATCATATATATTTGTGTATACAACATATGAAGCTTTTTATAAACTCAACCAGTCATTTATGGCAGGCCGGGGATTCCGGCCTGCTTTTCGTGCGGCAAAGGTCAGGGTGTTTGCGCTATTGCGCATTTTTTTATGTGGTGGTATGATACAAGCATGAATCAATAATGGATGGGGGAACGATCTTGCGAATCAGAACAGAAAATGGTTTAGAGACAAAAATTACATTTGCACAGACGCAGCTGCCGCATTTCCATGAATATTTAGAACTGCTGTTTTTGCCCGGAGCTCCGGGGGGGGTAAAATCAGCATAAAGACAGAGAAGGATTTGTGGGTGATGGAGGCGGAGGATATTATTGTGATCAACAGCGGCATCCGCCACCAGATTCTTGCGGAGGATAAAAACTGCCTTGTGTGCAGTCTGGTAATCCCGCGGAGTCTGATCGCCCATACAATAGAAAAAGAACTTTTCTTAATCTGGTGCAATTCTGTACAGGACAAAACACATGATTTTACAAAGCTTCGGGAGCTGCTGAAAAGCCTGATCAGGCACTGCCTTGTACGAAAGCGGGCGGATATGTTTTATCAGGGCAAGCTTTTTGAGCTTTTATATGAGCTGACGGAGCACTATCTTGTAACCGGGGAAGATGTGCGCTATCAGGAGCAGATCAGTAAAAACGAAGAACGTATTTGGCAGATTCTGTCATATATCCATGAAAATTATAATAAAGAAATCAGCCTCAATGAGCTGGCGGATAAGCTCTTTTTGACCAATGCATATCTCTCGCGTTTTTTTAAACGGACGTTCGGCGTGAATTTTGGAGAATATTTAAGTACGGTCAAGCTGCATCATGCCGTGGAGGATCTTTTATATTCCACCAAAAGTGTGACCCGGATCGCCATGGACAACGGCTTTAGCAATATGGGAACATTTAACAAAAGCTTTAAAGCGGCTTACGGCATGTCGCCAAAAGCTTATAAGGAAGTCTCCGGTGACCGTAAAGAGGCCGCGGATGCGCCGGAGCTTAAAGTCCTGGATTTTCTTGAGGGGGTAATGGATTCCGGGGAGTCCCCGGATGGGACGGCATCGATTCCGGTTACGGCCCGTGTCGATGTACGTCTGCGCCGGTCTTACCGGCGGCCATGGAGGATGCTGATCAATGTGGGCGATATAGCATCGCTTAGAGATTACAGGGTACGGTCGGAGCTGCTTCGGCTAAACAGCAGTCTGAAATTTTCGTATGCCCGGGTATGGAATATTTTATGCACAGACATGCATCTCGGACGTTATGTATCGGATGATGTGGCCGATTATGATTTCAGCTACCTGGATGACGGAATCGATTTCCTTTTGCAGAATGATCTGAAACCGTTTTTGCAGATGGGCTATAAGCGCGTGCGGTATTTCCATGACAAAGCCGGCGATCCTGCGAATATTCCGGTCAGCGAGGCGTTCGAGTTTGAATCCCTGAACGAATACCTTAAAGTACTGACCGTCACTTTGCGCCATCTGATCGTGCGCTATGGCCAGGAAGAGATGAATACATGGCGCTTTGAAATATGGCATCCGAATATCTGCTACAATATTCCGGAAATCTTTATAAAGGACGGTGCAGAGCAGGTTTCATCGGAGACTTACCGTATTATACGGCGGATGCTTCCCAATGGAAAGATCGGGGGCGCGGAATTTACCTTTTTGCAGGAAGTAGAACGGATTTGCGGCGAACTGGAATTTTACAAAGCGCAGGGGATTTGCTTTGATTTTATTACATGCGTATCGTTTCCCTATAAGGTCATACGGGAGGGCGGACGGCTTAAGCGGATGTGGCTGGCAAATCATGGCTTTATGAAGGAAGAACTGGAGTGTTTAAAAGCGGCTTTGCACAAAGTTGGATGGGATGAGGTGCCTGTATGGGTGACCGAGTACAGCTTCACGGTCAATCATCGGAATTTGCTTAATGATACGCGGTTTAAAGGGGCCTATATTTTAAAAAATATGAGCGATATTTCAGAGCTGGCCGAGGCAGCGGGATATTGGCTGCTGTCCGATGTTTACTCAGAAGGCGGGGAGCCTAACCGGCTGATTTACGGCGGAAGCGGCATTGTCACAAAGGACGGAATCAATAAGCCGGTTTATTATGCGCTTTATTTTTTGTCCCTTTTAAAGCCGCAGTTGATCGCGCGGGGTGAAAATTATCTTTTAACGACCGATGGCAACGGCGTTTTTAGTATGATTCTGTACAATATGAAGGAGCTGAATTATCTTGCATTTATGAAAAATGAAGATGATATGACAGAGGATGATATGGGCAGAATTTTTGAGGATGCCGCGCCGGTATCGCTGACGCTGTGCCTGGATGACGCCGAACCGGGGAAATACCGCATGAAACGGCTGCTCGTGGATGAAAAACATGGTGATATACAGGCGTGGGTTCATACAAACTATACCGGAACAGGACTTAAACGGTCAGAAATCTGGCATCTTCAGCAGACCTGTATGCCGGAAATCCGGATTTTTGACCAGAGAGTAAAGGCGGGCAGCAGTCTGACGATTGAAGAAAAAATTGAAGCAAATTGCTTTATTTATATAGAAATTGAAAGGGTACATTAAGTGTACCCTTTTTCTTTCTTGTGCAGCAATTTTTGAAGTGCTTTTTTGATTTTGTAAAATAGAGGGAAGCTGAAAAAGTCAAAAAAATAGGCCAAAAAAGTCATTGTGAAAACAGAAAAATATGGCAAAAAAGCTATAATAGTCTTAAAAATATCGTTGCGCTTTGATATTTTGCACAAAAGGAGGAGGTAAAAAGAGAAGATGCTGAAGTATATTGTCAAAAGAGTGCTTTATGTGATTCCGGTTATGCTCGGTGTGCTCATTATTGTCTTTATTTTAAAAAGCATCATGCCTGGCGATCCGGTAGATATGATCCTGCCGACGACAGCAACACCGGAGGAACGTGAGGCAAAGCGGGAAGAGCTGGGACTGAACGATCCGATCCCGGTGCAGTTTTTTAATTATGTGAAGGGAATCGTTACAGAACTGGACTTTGGGACATCCTATAAAACCGATCAGCCGGTTTTTGATGAACTGATGCAGAGATTTCCGATCACATTTGTTCTTGCTGTGGGGTCTGTACTTCTGGGGACGATTCTGGCGGTTCCGCTGGGGGTTTTGTCAGCGGTGAAGCAATATACCTGGGTGGATAGTCTGATCCTTGTGATCTCCATGCTGGCCGTATCCATCCCGGGCTTCTGGCTGGCGCTTATGTTTTTGTCTTTGTTCAGTGTGGAACTGGGGTGGTTCCCATCGATTTATGACGGAAGTCTTGCAAGCTGGGTCATGCCTGTACTGACGATTGCCCTGGCAGCGCTTTCCGGACTGACCCGTATTACCCGTTCAAGTATGCTGGAAGTGATCCGGTCAGATTATATCCGTACCGCACAGGCCAAGGGTCAGACTGAAAATAAGATCATTATCCGACATGCACTGCGCAATGCGATGATCCCTGTGCTTGCCGCTGTGGGAAACTCGCTTGGCTCACAGCTTGGCGGCGCTCTGATCGTGGAAACAATCTTTGGTATGCCAGGGATCGGAAAGTATATTACCGATGCCATCAGCCAGAGAAATTTCCCGGCAGTCCAGGGCGGCGTGATCCTCCTGGCTTTTGTATTTACTCTGGTGAATCTCCTTGTGGACCTTAGCTATACATTTGTCGATCCCCGGCTGAAGGGAACGATCGTGGGCGCTAAGAAGCGCAGGAAAAAAGCCGTTGCCATACAGTAGGGAGGGGAAGCTATGTCAAAGATTGAAACAGATGCCATGAAACGCATCAATAAAAAACGTAAAAAGAGAAAAGGCGGCGCATCTCCGGGAAAGGATGCCTGGAGACGCCTGACCCGCAATAAAACAGCGGTACTTGGTATGGTCGTAATCGGAATTTTACTCTTGCTGGCAATCTTTGCGGATTTTATCGCGCCGTATTCTTATCAGGAGCAAAATTACAGCGCTATTGCTCAGGGGCCCAGCCTTGAACATCTTTTCGGCACAGACAACATGGGCCGGGATATTTTCAGCCGGTGCGTTTACGGCGCCCGCTGGTCGCTGCCGATTGGCCTGCTCTGTGTTGTGGCAGGAACTGCCCTTGGCGGCTCCATCGGCGTTATTGCCGGTTATTTCGGCGGCAAGGTTGACAATGTGATCATGCGTATTATGGATGTTTTTCAGGCGATTCCCGCCATCCTGATGGCAATCGCGGTGGTAGCAGTGCTTGGCAATGGTATTCCGCAGCTTGTAGCCGCAATGTCTATTGCATTTATGCCCAATGTGGCGCGGACCTGCCGCGCGGC
>CASFBR010000162.1 GCA_949292795.1 uncultured Eubacteriales bacterium | reverse complement strand
GCCAGCTCCTCCACCATGGAAATATTCCATATATAGCATGAAAATGCCAGAACATCCGGCCGTTCCTTATAAAGTCCCGGCAAAATATCATCGATATAATTATTGATCGTATATTCGGCTATGGAAATCTGTGCATTGCAGGCCCGGGCGGCGCTGGCCTTTAAAGAATACACCGCCAGATTGGCATGAATATATTTTGCATTAATGGCAGCTAATACAATTTTCATAAAAATCTCCATTCTGCCGCCTTTAAGCCGGCGGCACAAATCGCAATAAAAGCTTTGGCTTCCTCATTGATCAGCAAGCCCGCGCCGGTCTGTCACACAGCTCCCGTCGGCGCTATCGCCATTATATGCCATTTCAAAAAATAAAACAAGGTACCGCCCACTTGTGTACTGACACATTTTTGTTTTTGTGCTAGAATAATAAACAAAACTGACGAAAAGAGGTTCTTATGTCCGCTAAATCCATGCTTTCCTATGAGCTGATGCAGCTTTTGGGCGGCTTTGCCGATATACAGACGATCCTTGACATTGGATATAAATACATGAATAATCCGATCCACCTGACCGATCTGACCGGGCGGCTTTTAGCGTCCTCCCGCCACGATCAGCCGGTGGACGAAATCTGGGAGACGATTGAGAGCAATGGCTACATTGACTATGAAACCTATCAGACAACATGCCGCAGCAACGTACAAAAAATCAAAACAAGCCAGACACCGCTGCTGATCCGCGAAGCGCCGGGCAACGCCACCCTTTTTGTCTGCGGCGTTAAAAGCCCGCGGCATTTTCGGGCAAACCTTATTGTTCTGGAAAAGGAACGGCCATTTAACGCGGAGGATGGCCAGCTTTTATCGCTGATTGCCGCCGGCCTTTCCACCATTTTAGATACGGCTTATCCGGATACCGGGCGCAAGATTTCAGCCTGCGACTATCTGATCTGCGATCTTTTAGACACGCCAGAGGTTGACATAAATTCTGTCCGTGAGCGCTGCCGTATCGTCGCCTTTGCCCCCAGTCCGCCGATGCAGATTCTGACAGTATGTAATTCCAAAAATATTACCTCTGTCCCCATTCTCAATATGATCCGCGGGCATCTGGAAAACCTGTTTTCCGGCTGCAAAACCGTTGTCCACAAAAACCGGACGGTGACCATCCTCACCAACAGCCACATGGACAGCCAGGCCTTCGGCGGCTGCAATATTGTGCCGTATCTGAAAAAATATGGTCTGACGGCCTCATTATCCATGCCCTTTACAGAGCTGACCGACATTTATTCTTATTATATGCAGACGGTTCACGCCCTGGAATACGGCTCCATCGTTCAGCCGGATGCACCGTTTTATTATTATGAGGACTACACGCTGTGCCGCTTTCTTGACGAGCTAAACGTTAATGAAAGCTTTTGCCATCCATGCATCCGGCAGCTTCAGGAATATGACGCCAAGCACCGGACCGATTACACATGGACCTTATATTCTTATATCATGCATCTGCGCAGCATCCGGGACGGCGCTGCTGCCATGCACATCCACTATAATACGATGAAATACCGCCTTAGCCGCATTTTAGAACTGATCGACCTGTCCCCGGATGACACAGGAACCTTTTTGCTTTTATATCTTTCTTTTAAGGTCATGGAATTGTCCGGGGTTGCATTTAAAGGAGAGCATAATCATGTCCGGGAACCTCACACCACAACAGACCAGTGAACGCCTGATGACAGCCCTCGCTCAAAACTGGGGGCCCGAAGCGCTTGTACGCCTTGCCGGCGACATTATGGATAATCCGGTAGCCGTAGGGGACACAAGTCTGACCATCCTTTTTACCTCCGGAAATATGCCCGAAGGCGTCCCCATGACCCATCCCGGCATGATTCCGCCAAAATTTACCACAGACCGTGAATTTATCAAATACAATGAAGACGCCTACTATGATGACGCACCAATCATCACGCCGCCTCAGTTCGGCGGCTACCGCACCGTACTTACAAGACTTAAGGTGCACCGCCAGATCGTCGGTTATATGAGCGTATTGCTTGCCGCTCATGGGCTTCGGGAAAATGACATGGAAAGGATTTATCTTATCCGCACAGCGATCGAGGTGGAGCTGGGAAAGAACACGTCCGCACTCTCCCAGCCTCCAAGGCCCTGGGAATTTACTTTAAAAAAGCTCCTGTCCGGCGCCGACAATCCGCTCCAGAACAATGCCGACCTTACCATCAGCCTTGGAATTGATAAAAATGTCCGGCTTTATGTCCTTGTCTTTAAAATGCTCGGCTATTCCCGGGCCAATACGCCGGGCCTGGCAATCCGGCGCGAGCTGCTTTCCCTGACCGGTTCAAAGATCAGCGTCCTGTATGAAGGAAATATCGTCATTATCCGGCAGGGGATGCTGCATCTTGAGCCGGCCTTAACGCCCCCCTATCCCGGACTTGACACATTTCTGAAAAAATACGGCATTGTCTGCGGTATCAGCACCGGATTCGGGCAGATCACAGAGCTTCGGGAGCACTATCTAAAAGCCCTTGACACGATCGCTTATTTTGCGCCCGGAAGCGGGGCCGGCGTCTATAAGTATGAAAGCGCCGCCGTGTTTTTGCTTTTAAAAAAGCATCCCCCTGCCGGAAAACGGGCCGACTACTGCCATCCGGCGGTGCTTGCGCTAAAGGCTTACGATGCCCGGGCACACACAAACTATACCCATGTGCTGCGCCTTTATGTGGAAAACGAAAAAAACACACAGCTGACTGCCAGCAAAACCGGGTTATCCAAAGCCAGCGTTTACCGTATTCTTGAACGGATCAAAAAGATTACCGGACAATCACTGGAATCGCCGGGCACACTGTTTAACTTATATTTTTCGATCTTGCTTTTGGAACAACAGGAGGATCACGATGCATAAAATTTTTATTGTTGAGGATGATATGGTCATCGCCTCGGCCATTGCCGGGCACTTAAAAAGCTGGGGCTGCGATACCCGCTGTGCCTCTGATTTACAAAATGTTTTATCTGAGTTTGCCGAATATTCCCCGTCCCTTGTCCTTTTGGATATTTCTCTGCCCTTTTTTAACGGCTTCCACTGGTGCAGCGAAATACGAAAGGTGTCCAGAGTGCCGATCATTTTTATTTCCTCGGCCTCGGATAATTTTAATATCATTATGGCAATGAATATGGGCGGCGATGACTTTATCGCCAAGCCCTTTGATATGAACGTACTGACCGCCAAGGTTTTTGCCATTCTCCGGCGTACCTACGACTTTGGGGCATCCTCGGGGCTTTTAGAGCACCGGGGTGCGATTTTAAATACCGGCGATGCCACGCTGACCTATAATGACGAAAAGATCGATCTCACGAAAAATGATTACCGTATTTTACTGACACTTATGGAAAATAAAGGAAAGGTCGTAAGCCGGGATACGTTAATGACCCGGCTTTGGGAAACCGACTGCTATGTGGATGAAAATACGCTGACCGTCAATATGACCCGGCTCCGCAAAAAGCTGGACGCCTGCGGTCTTAAAAATTTTATCCAGACTAAAAAAGGGGTTGGCTATATGATCTCCTGAATGGTTTTAAAAGGATTGCCTGATCATTTTTTAAATGGAATGCCCAAACATTTTTTAATGAATTGCCCAAACATTTTAAGACATCCCCGAAAGGTGGTATACAATGGAAAAAAACATCGTCAGACTTTTTGGACAATATATTAAAAGCCACACGCATATGCTTCTGGCTATGCTTGGCTGCGCACTGATTACTGCTGTCATCTTTTTTCTGTACGAGCTTCCCGTCCACGCTGTGGGCTATGCCACGCTGCTGTGCGCCGTATTTTTACTGATCTGGCTGATCGTCTCCTTTGTGCGATATTATCAGAAGCATCAGTCGCTTCTTGAAATACTGGAGAAGGCCGGGCTGGAGCTGCCGCCCTTTTTTCCGCCGTCCGATCTTATTGAGAAGGACTATCAGTCCATCATTACCCGGCTCCATGAGCATCAGATGGCCCTTGTCGCCCGGTACGACAGCAGCCGCACGGAAATGATCGATTATTACACGATGTGGGCGCACCAGATCAAAACGCCCATTGCCGCCATGAAGCTTTTGCTTGGAGCCAGTGATTCCCGGGAAAATACCGCCCTTCTTGCCGAGCTTTTTAAAATTGAACAGTATGTGGATATGGTTTTATCTTATTTGCGGCTGGACAGCAGCTCCACCGATTATATCATCGCGCCCTGCTCACTCGTTAAGCTCGTGCGCACCTGCGTCCGCAAATATGCCCGTATCTTTGTCATGAAAAAGATACGGCTGAGCTTTGAGGCGGATGAGTTTTTTGTCCTGTCCGATGAAAAATGGCTTTCCTTTGTCGTAGAGCAGCTCTTATCCAACGCCTTAAAATATACAAAGCAGGGCTGTATTACCATCACCATTGACACCGCCCGCCCTGCGCTTATCATCTCAGATACCGGCATCGGCATCCGACCCGAGGACCTTCCCCGGGTCTTTGACAAGGGCTTTACCGGGTACAACGGGCGCGCCGGTCAAAAATCCACCGGGCTTGGGCTGTATCTGTGCAAACGGATTCTCACAAAGCTTTCCCATACGATTGAAATCACCTCTGTCCCCGGCAGCGGCACGACTGTGGTCATCGGGCTGGACACTTATAAACACTAAGCTTTCATTTTTGTAAGCATCCTCAAGGGAAATGTAAGACAGATTTATGGCTTGCACTTCCCTTTTTTGCTATACTCACAATGTAGCGCCGGTAAAAAAATCTAATGATTCGGAGGTAATACAATGACCATACTTGAAGTTAACAACCTGAAAAAAATATATACAACCCGCTTTGGGAGCCAGCATGTACAGGCTTTAAAAAATGTTTCCTTTTCTGTGGAATCCGGAGAATTTGTCGCCATCATGGGGGAATCCGGCTCAGGAAAGACAACGCTGCTCAATATTCTGGCAGCTCTCGATAAGCCCACCACCGGTGAGGTGCTGTTAAACGGAAAAAATATTGTCAAAATTCGGGAAAAAGAAATCTCCGCCTTCCGCAGAGATCATCTTGGCTTTGTTTTTCAGGACTTTAACCTTTTAGACACCTTTTCCCTCAAGGATAACATCTTCCTGCCCCTGGTGCTTTCCCGCACCCCCTATGCCCAGATGCAGCAGCGCCTGGCGCCCATTGCGTCCCGGCTTGAAATTACAGATATTCTTGAGAAATACCCTTACGAGGTTTCCGGCGGACAAAAGCAGCGGGCAGCGGTTGCCCGGGCACTGATCACAAATCCGGCGCTCGTACTGGCCGACGAACCTACCGGGGCGCTGGATTCGCGGGCATCGGACAGTCTTTTAGCGCTTTTTGAGGATATTAACCGCAGCGGCCAGACGATCCTCATGGTCACCCACAGCACCCGGGCCGCCTGCCATGCCGGCCGCGTTCTGTTTATCAAGGACGGCGAGGTCTTTCATCAGATTTACCGGGCCGGGCAGTCCTATGAGGCAATGTATCAGAAAATTTCCGATACACTGACGCTGATCGCCACCGGCGGGGCACGCCGGCTCTCCGGGCAGTATGCAAATGCGGCGCTTTCCGGCGGTGAAGCCGGCAGACAGACAGGCGGTGAAGCTCATGAATAAAATTTTTTATCCAAAGCTTGCACTGCAAAACATCGGCAAAAACGCCCGCAATTATATTTCATATATGATTACCTGCGTGATTACGATCGCCATGTTTTACATTATGTCCGCACTGACCTGTTCGGCTCAGCTTGACCATTATTACGGCATGAATGAAGTCCGCATATTTTTAGGCTACGGCCAGTGGATCATCGGCATTTTTGCTTTTATCTTTTTATTTTACACACACAGCTTTATTATCAAACGGCGGAAAAAGGAATTTGGCCTTTATAACATCCTTGGCATGGAAAAACGGCATATCGCTGTGGTTTTGCTGTATGAGACGCTCTACTGCGCATTAATCTCCCTGATTTTGGGGCTGATTTTTGGTATCATCCTTTATCAGGCGGCTCAGCTGCTGCTGATTAAGCTCGTTCAGACCCAGGCAGCCTTAAGCCTTCCCTTTTCCGGACAGGCCATCATCCTGACGCTTATTTTGTTTGGAATCATCTTTTTTCTGACCTATTTAAGCACGCTGCGCCAGATTCAGGTCAGCAGTCCCATCGAGCTGCTGCGCGGCTCACAGGCCGGAGAAAAGGAGCCAAAGGCGCGCATCATCCTTGTCATCCTTGGAGTGCTCTGCCTTGGCGGCGGCTACTATATTTCCATTACAGCCACGTCCCCTTTGGAAACCGTCGGACTTTTTTTCCTGGCAGTCATCATGGTGATCGTCGGAACCTACTGCCTGTTTACATCCATCACCATCGCTGTGCTGAAGCTGCTGCGCAAAAGCAAAGCCTACTATTATAAGCCCAATCACTTTACATTTGTTTCAGGAATGCTTTACCGCATGAAGCAAAACGCCGTGGGGCTTGCCAACATCTGTGTACTGTCAACAATGGTGCTCGTTATGATGTCCACCAGCCTGATGCTTTATGTAAGTATTGATGACCAGGTGCACACCTCCTACCCGAGAGACATCGAACTTGACATCTATCGGCCGGAGCCGGAAAAGATTCCTGAGATTAAAGATTATGTGAACGCTGTTTTAGAGCAGAATCAGGTCACGCCGCAAAATGTACAGTGCTTTTATGAAACCGGACTTGTTCTCGTTCAGGACGGCAGCCGCTTTTATTACAGCGATAATTCTTCCGTTTATACCGATACAAATATTGCGGTTGTAAACCTTATGACATTGGATGATTTTAACCGCCTGGCAGGCACCGGCTATACGCTGGACAATGCGGAGGATGTCTATATTTACGCTTACAGCGGGAGCATTGACAGCACGGACATAACGATCGAAGATATGACGTTTCACATCAAAGGCTTTACAGAGGCAGTGGACATCGCCGACGGCCCGTCCAAAAACCTCTCCGATACCTTTTATATGATCGTCAAGGATATGGATGCCATCAACACGATCATGGATGCTCTGTTTGCAGAATATATGTATTCCCCTGTGCCGGTGCTCTTTTATATGTTTGATGTGGACGGGGACAGCCAATTACAGCTTGACGTTCAAAAAATCCTGCTTGATGCTGTTTTTGAAGACGGCAATGCCCCTGTGGACATCCAGGGTTCCATTTCAAGCTCTGCCGAAGCGGCTTCCAGCTACTACACCCTTTACGGCGGACTGCTTTTTATCGGTATTTTCCTCGGTATTCTGTTCATGATGGCCACCGTCCTGATCATTTACTATAAACAGATCACAGAAGGCTATGAGGATCAGTTCCGTTTTGAAATCATGCAAAATGTCGGTATGAGCCGCCGGGAAGTCAAAGGCACGATCCGTACACAGGTATTATCGGTCTTTTATCTGCCCCTTGGCATGGCCTGTGTCCACACAGCGTTTGCATTCCCCATTATAGCCCGTCTGCTGACGCTGCTGAATATGACAAATACAACGCTGCTCCTGTGGGGAATGGCCATAACCATCATTATTTTTACGATTTTTTACACGATCATCTACGCGCTTACTGCTCAGATTTATTATAAAATTGTCTCCGTAAAAAGCCGGGAATAAGCGTTGCCCGTCGAATACCCGCTCGTGCAGGCACGGCGGGCACTCTCCGGGCATATCGCACAAAATAAGGAGAGCATCTGTCTATCTGTGACTGGATGCTCTCCTTATAAAACGACTGAATCCATTGGATTGTACCTCTTTCTTTAAACTTCCCTGATCTTATACTTTAACGTCCTTCTATCCGTTCTATTACTTTCAAATATATCGGATTCTACTTTGCTTATAAAACCTGATATGCTGAGTTGATAAAATTTTAAGAAAGATGAAAAAGCTTTTGATCTTCACTAACTACTTCGGTGGTCCGTACCTCTCTTTCGCTTTATTTCATCGGGTTACTTTCTTTTGATGGTTTTATTATACATTTATCGCCCTTAATTGTCAATACTTTTTTGAATGATTTTTATTGATTTTTGATATATTTTTTACTTTTCAAATATTTTCAGAATTTTCAGTCATTTGCGCTTTGTCTCAGCAAAACAACCGAAGCGCCAAGTGCACGGGCATCTTCTTCCTGATGCGTAACGATAATCGTCAGCCGCTGCCGACGTTCCTGCAAAATAAAATCCACCACGGTCTGTTTTGTCGCTGCATCCAGTCCGGTAAAGGGCTCATCCATAATAAGCAGTTGGGAATCCGAGGCCACAGCCCGGGCAATGGCCACTCTGCGGCACATACCTCCGGACAGCTCCCGCACCGGCTTAGAAAGGCTTTCCTGCGGAAGAATACGGGAAAGCAGTGCTTTTGCATATTCCACCCGGAGCGCTTTTTGCTCACGCCTGCGAAGCCTGTCTGCTTTCTTTTGTGTCTCTGCGCCCTGCACCGCCATAGGCACCATGGCAACATTGTGGATCGCATCCAGCCATGGACACAGACGGTCCTCCTGAAAAACAGCGCCTATGGTTATGCTTTTCCGGTCATCGCGCCGGCACCGGCCCATTCCATAAGCGCTCATGGCAGGCTGCCACAAAACCGGACGGCCATCCGCCAAAACACAGCCGCAATCTGCCGGCTCCAGCCCCATCAGTATCCGCAAAAGTGTTGTTTTTCCAAGACCGGACGGGCCCATGAGGCAATAAATGCCCCCATCCTTAAAGACCATATTCACATCCTTAAGTACCGCTTTGCCATCGTAAGCTTTATATACATGTTCAACGCGAATTTCCATGATGTTCTCCTCTTCCAAGCAGCCACAGGCATATTTTTTCAAAAAGGGCGCTCAGCAAAATAACAACCAGTGTCCAGGCCAGCAGTTCATCTGTGCTCAAATATATTTTGGCCATGTACAGCTTTTCCCCGATGGAATGGGCCGGCACACCGATCACCTCTGCCGCCACGCCGGACTTCCAGCAAAATCCAACCGTCACGCGGATGCCTTCCTTCATGTGGCTTTTAAGCCCGCTCCAGTAAATATAGCGGCACTTGTTCCGGAAGCTCATTCCAAAGACCGCGCTCATTTCCAGAAGCTTTTGGTCGGTCTGAGACAATCCGGCCAATGTATGCACATACATCATCGGCAGAGCTACAAGAAAGCTGATGAGCACCGAAAGATTTTCAGAGCCCGCCCAGAGCAGTGCAAGTATGACAAAGGAAGCCACCGGAATCGACTTCATCAGCGACATGACCGGCGCAAGAAACTCTTTTAGAACGCCCAAACGCCAGGACAGCGCCCCCAGGCAAAAGCCTGCCGCCAGCGCGCCGGCAAAGCCAAGAAATATTTTCATCAGCGTCATTGCCACAGTCAGCCAAAATTCTCCCTGAGGAATTAAAAGAAACAGGGCCCGGATAACCTTGTCGGGCCCTGCCAAAACAATCGGCTGATTCAGGATAATGGACGCAAGCTGCCATAAAAGCAGCCAAAACAGGATGATCCCTGTCTTTTTTATCCACCGTTTTGCCATTTGCTATTCTCCTACCCTGCGTAGTAAAAGTCCTCTCCCGGGAGAGCGCCGCCGACCGACTGCGGGTCCTGTTCAAACAGGACGGACAGATAGCCGCTCAGTGCATTTTTCATTTCCTCACCATCAATATAGGTAATATTACAATACGGAATAGCCTGCTTTGCTATCTCAGATTTTTCAACAATTCCAAGGCTGGCAATAAGCACTGCCGCTTCGTCAGGCTGGCTGTTTGTAAATTCCACAGAAGCTTTGGATTCCTCCAGAAATGTCTGAACACGGTCACGGTTATCCTGAAGAAATTCATTGCGCACGATCGTCACGCCGGTCACAAGCTGGCTTCCGCCTGAGCCCTGAACCTTGTCCCACTCCTCGGTCAGGTCCAGTGCAATGTGAAGCTTGTCATTCTGATTGCATGCTACGGTCACAAATGGCTGCGGCAAAAGACCGATTGCGTCGGCGTCACTTGCCAGAATTGCTGCCACCTCGGCAGCCTCTGACTTATATTCCAGTGTCACATCATCCGTCGTCAGGCCATTTTGAGCCAGAAGGTACTGAAGCGCATAATCCGGGGTTGTTCCTTTGCCGGTAAGGTATAAGGTCTTCCCTTTCAGGTCGGCAACCGATGAAATATGATCGCCGCTCTCCACGATGTAGAGCACGCCAAGCGTATTAATATCCAGCACCGTTACGCCGCCCCCGGTTTTATTATACAAAACACTGGCAACATTGGCCGGAACAAGGGCAATATCGACGCTTTTGCTGCTGATTGCGGCCACCAGCTCATCGGCGGCAGTCACCATTTCAAAATCATAAGACTGAGCGCTCTCTCCCTTTTCATTTTTATCCATCAGGGAAACAAGCCCCATGGATGTCGGCCCTTTTAAAGAACCTACCCGAATCGCCGTTCCTTCGCTGATCACCCGGGCTTCACTCTGTGCGGATGCCCCGCCTGTCTCTTCCCCGGATGCCCCGGCCTTTTCCGCCTCAGATACCGCCGCAGCTTCGGAACCGGCCGAAGCGTCCTGGATTGTCGTCGCATCCTCTGTATCTGAACTGCTGCTCACCGCTTCCGTCTGTGCAGACTCCGCCGTGCTCCCGCCGCCGCAGGCGCCCAAAATCAACAGGCCTGCCATACATATCAGGCATATCCATAATTTCTTCATTGTGTCATTCCTCTCTTTCTATGCAGTGTACCCGCTGGACTCGCCTCCGCGTGTTTTTCCGCGCGTGTTCTTTTCCGCGCGGGTCTTTTGCCGCGCAGGTTTTTCCGCGCGGGTTTTGCCGTGCGGATCTTTGCCGCACGGTTTCTTTTCCGCGCGGGTCTTTTGCCGCACGGGTCTTTTTCCGCGCGGGGTCTTTTGCCGCACGGGTTCTTTTCCGCGCGGGTCTTTTGCCGCGCGGGTTCTTTGCCGCGCGGGTTCTTTGCCGCGCTCCGGGTATTGCCGGATGCGCTGCTTTTATCATCTTCAGCATCCTTCTTTTTATTATGCCATAGCCGTATTATATCACATTTAAAAGCAGGACGGCAATAAAGCATTTTGCTCCCGTTATCGATTCAATGCGCGCATAAGATACAGGCATAACATATAAATGACGGCAAAGCTCATACACGCAACGGCAATGGTGATGATTAGCGGAAGGGACAGGCCGTTCATCATATAGCGGTAAATCCCCATAGAGCAATATCCACCGGCGAGCGCCGCAGCCAGGGGCGCAAGAATCGACCGCACAGGATTCAAGCGGATGCCGGAAATCTGAGCGATCCTAAAAAAATGAAGGCCGCACAGAGCAATGCTTCCCGCCATAAGCCCCCACAGATACCCAAGGACACCTGTCTTCGGCACGCACACCACAATAAAACCGATGCGAAGCCCTACACAAATCACGTTGTGAAGCAATGTCATCCGGGTTTGCCCAAGGCCGTTGAGCACGCCGGTCAGTGTGGCGGACATATACATAAACGGACATAAAAACGCAAGCACCGACAAAAATTCCCCTGCCAGGGCATTGCCAAAAAAGACCATGCCAAGCCCGCTTCCGTATAAAACAAAAATACTCATGCCGGCAATACCGATCAGCAGGCAATAGTGGACGCTTACGGATACTGCCCGGTTCACCTGCTTAAAATCCCGCCGTCCGGCGGCTTCGGCCACCGCCGGCATCAGCAGGGATGCCAGCGCATTGGTAATTGTCGTTGGAAACATGACAAAGGGCATCGCCATACCCGTCACAATACCATAAATTTCCATGGCCGTCCCGCCGGCGGTATAATAAAGCTTCATCATCGCCGGAATCAGAATGGATTCAATGCCAGAAAGCATGGTCAGTGACAGACGGTTGACGGTCAGCGGCAGAGCGTCATGCATGAGCTGTCTGAAAAGAACAGCATATGCTGCTGCCGGGCTGCCCTCCGGCGCTTCATGCCGGTTCATCCGGCGTACATGCAGCTTATACGCCCCCAGTGTATAAATACAGGAGAGCACATCCCCGGCCGCCATTCCACATACAGCCAGCACCGCCCCGGCAGTATTCCCCGAAAAGACCGTCAGAGATAATATGTAAATAGCAGATACACGGCAGATCTGTTCGATCAGCTGTGACGAAGCCGGAACGGCCGTCTGCTTCATCCCATAAAAATATCCAAAGACACAGGAATGTACCGCTGAAAATAAAATGACCGGAGCCATCACCTTCAGACATCCGGCACATTCCGGTTCCTTTAAAATATACACGCTGATTGGCTCCGCTAGAAAAAAAACGCCGGCGGCCAGTACCGCGGCAGCAAAAAGGCTTAAAGCTACGGACAGCTTTACAAGCCTGCGGATATTTCCATGGCAGCCCTGGCCGCTATATGCCGCTGTCAGCCTTGAAAGCGCCGTTTCAATACCCGAGCAGCAGATTGCATGGCACACCATAAAGACCGGAAAAATCAACTGATAGACGCCCAGTGCGCCGGCGCCGATCACATTGGCCAGAAATACGCGATTGTAAAGTCCGAGCACCCTTGTAATCAGACCGGCAGCCGCCAGTATTACGGTGCCCTTTAAAATCTGTGCTTTTAGCGATGCTTTGTCTGGCTTTTGTGAGAATTTCCCTGTATTTCTGAAAATCTCCACAGGCTTTCCCCGCCCTTACCGCAGATTCTATACAGTATATTCCGCTTTCCGTCACGGCAGAACCGCATTGACAAGTTTTCTTTTTCGTGCTACCGTATGAATAAGTAACAGGAGGGACATTCATGGACAATTTTATTTTCAGTTTAAACGCGACCATCCCGATTTTCATCCTGATCGTTCTGGGATGGTTTTTAATGAAGCTCGGTATTTTAACAAAGGGCTTTAACAGTGCCGCGGACAAATATGTATTTAAAGTGGCGCTTCCGGTACTTCTTTTTAACGATATAGCCACCGCAGACATCCGCCAGGATTTTGACGCCAGCTTTTTCTTTTTCTGTATGATCTCCACCACCCTGATGTTTCTCGGCGTCTGGCTGTTCACAAGCATTTTTATGAAGGATAAATCCATGGTCGGCGCATTTGTCCAGGGCAGCGCCCGGGGAAGCGCAGCCGTACTTGGCATTGCTTTTGTCAATAATATTTACGGTTCTTCCGGCATGGCGCCCATGATGATCGTCGCGGCAGTTCCCCTTTATAATATTTTTTCCGTGATCATTCTTTCTGTATGCTCCAATAATCAATCAACCGACCGCGGTCACCAGATACGGACAACATTTTTAAATGTTTTAAAAAATCCGATCATTATCGGAATTGTCGCCGGCCTGCCCTTTTCACTGCTTGGAATTGATATTACAGGCCCGGCCTTTGCCATCCCCTATAAGGCCATCACCAATATCGCAAACACAGCGACGCCCATTGCGCTGCTTGTTGTGGGCGCCGGCTTTGAAGGACGCAAGGCGATAAAAAAGATACGGCCAACCATGGCTGCCACCTTTATCAAGCTTATTTTACTTCCGGCCATTTTCTTCCCGGCTGCGGTAGCGATGGGCTTTAGAAACAGCGAGCTTGTGGCGATCCTTGTCATGCTCGGCTCGCCGACGACCGTCACCTGCTATATAATGGCCAAAAATATGGGCAATGATGAGGTTTTGTCCTCAAGCATTATCGTCACGGCCACCCTGCTCTCATCCGTCACGCTGACGCTCTGGGTCTTTTTACTGCGCTCGCTGAGCCTGATCTGAATACATTGTTTTACGCTCTGTCAGAGGCAAAGCAACGACAAAAGCAGCGGCAAAAACAGCGGCAATCTGAAGCTTTTGTGCCGGCAGCATCGGCATTTTTTGCAAAAAGCTTCGCCTGAGACCGTACTGCGGCGAAGATGAAGCCGGCGTTTATGCGCTTTGCCGCAGCCCCGGCATCCTGCACGGCAGGATGCTTTCTTATTGCACAGAAAACTGCGTTTCCATGCAATAAATTTATATATTTTTTACAATTTTTAGTCAACACAAAACGCCAAAAATCTACACAAATTTTGATTCCATTTTTGAAAGCCTATTGACTTTAATAATTTTTATCACTTTGCCTAATTTTAACAAAAATTTAAGAAACTAATACTAGCATTTTTTACAAGAATGATGTATACTATGGGTGTAAACTTTAAGGGATTAATGTACGAACATGATCCCGGTCCTATTTTCTTTGCTTCTCTAGCAGGACAGGAGGTGTGCCTATGGAAAAGCAGATTGTTGTTGGTTCGTCGAGTGGTACATACCCAAAACCAATTTCGTTACTCGTTCAGACAGCATCACGTTTTGACAGTAATATTTACTTAAAAAAAGGCAGCCAGAAGATCGACCTGAAAAGCATTGCCGGCGTACTTGGTATTTGCCTGAAAAGCGGAGATGAAATTACACTATATACATCAGGAAGGGATGAGGATAATGCCCTCAGCCACATTGAAGGTTTTCTTTCAAAAATGTGACTTAGACATTGTAAAAAGGTTTTGACAGAATCGGATATACTCCGGCTGTTCAAAACCTTTTTGCATGTATCGGTATTTTTATATATTCGCCTATTTTGCCGCACATACGGCAGGCCGCCGCGCTTTCCGGTAAAAGCGCAGTATTCCACAGCAAAACAGCTTTAAAATATTTAATAAAGATTTAACACTTTTATTGCAAAATCTTCAGCATATATGTTTATAATAAGTGCGGTTAAAAAAATACGCGGTGCTTGTGTGCCGCGGTCTTACAGCTATTTTGCCGTTCACAGCAGCGCTGCGTTTTAAGGTATTTTTGCAGCAGCGTAATTTACAGGAAAAGAGGCATCAGGATGACACTGCCAAAAAACTTTATTTCAATTTTATCAAAAGTATTAACGATCATTGTGCTGGCCGCCTGTGCCGTCTTTGCGGTCTGGGGCTACCGGGCCGGCATTTTTAAATCACTGGATGCGCTCCAGACATTTATTGCCGGCACCGGTCTGTGGGGGCCGCTGATTTTCATGCTCATCCAGGCACTCCAGGTCATTATTCCCATGCTTCCCGGTTTTGTCACCTGCATTGCCGGCGCCGCTGTTTTTGGCCCCATTGCCGGATTTTTTTACAGCTATATCGGCGTATGTATCGGCTCCATTGCCGCGTTTTGTCTGGCGCGCAAATATGGCGTCTCCATTGTCCGCAGGTTCATCAGTGAGGCCAAGTATGAAAAGTATATCACCTGGCTGGAAAAAGGGCGAAAGTTTGATATTATATTTATCCTTGCCATTTTTCTTCCCACAGCGCCGGATGATGTGCTGTGCTTTATCGCCGGTCTGACAAAAATGAGCTTAAAAAAGCTCACGGTCATCATCCTTCTTGGAAAGCCGTTTGTCATTGCGCTTTACAGCGCCGGAACCGCCGGGGCAACGCAGCTGTTAAATATTTAAAATCATCTCAAAGGGCTCTTCCTTCGTGCAGGGCGGCCAGAGGGGAAGTCCCGGGCCGTTCGGGTCCGAGTGCTTCATAAAGTTCGTCCAATAGCTGACCATCCGCTCAGACAGCACCTCATCGGCCTTTGTCATGGGACGCCAGCAATTTTTCAGTGTTCCGAACATATACCACAATTCTGCGGAATGAAACGCCCCCGCCTCATCGCCCGGCAGATCACGGGTAAAGAAATACACATACGACGGCTGATGCCCGGTCTTTTCCATTTCCAGCGCCCAGTCCCGGCAGCAGTCCTGGAAGCGGCTGCGTCCGGCCTTTGCTTCGCTGATGCTCACCGTAATGTCATTTTTTGTGGAACCGATCATCGTCGGCACATCGGCGGTCAAGCCCTGACGGGTCAGCTCATCGTAAGGAGCGGTGCGGAAGGTACCGTTAAGCACCGGCGAAAACGGCAGCCCCTTTCCGGCCATCATACTTTCCATCATCAGTTTCCCCTGAACCTCATAAATACGTTCTGCCGGGACAGCGCGCAGCATATCTAAGCAGCTGGCTCCGAGAAGCCCGGCCGCCTTTTTTCCCCGTTCAAAGGCATCCTCAAGGGGCACCTCGGGCTGAATGATCACCGGATAGCCCGCGCCGCTTTGAAGGATCGCTTTGGCAAATTTTCCCCGCGCATACGGCGTTGAGAGCAATGTCTGAACGCTCATGCATCCGGCGGACTGTCCGAAAATCGTAATATTGTCCGGATCACCGCCAAAGGCCGCAATATTTTCCCGAACCCAGTTAAGCGCCGCAATCTGATCCATTATGCCGTAATTGCCGCAGGCCACGTCATCCTCCTCGGCCAGCCACGGATGTGCCAGGAAGCCAAACATTCCCAGACGGTAATTGATCGTCACTAAAATGACATCTTTGGCCGCATAGGCATTGGTGCGAAATTCCACCTCGTGCCCGCAGCCGCCCATAAATCCGCCGCCGTGAATGTATACGGCCACTGCCAGCGGCGCGGTGCACTCCCGGTCCGGCATCCATATATTTAAGTAAAGCCCGTCCTCAGATACCGGCGTTGCGAATACGGTGTCGGTATAAAATTCTTTTCCGTACAGCGATGTGGCATCCATTTTGTATTCCTGAGCAAAGCGGTTGCCATAGTGATCGGCCTTAAACGTCCCCTCCCAGGCTTTGGGCGGCTGCGGCGCTCTCCATCGCAGCTTTCCAACCGGCGGCGCTGCATAAGGAACGCCCTTAAACACAATGCAGCCGTCTTCCCGGACGCCTTCAAGAAGCCCGTATTTTGTTCGTACAGTCTGTGCTTTCATAAAAACCTCCATTCCGCCGCCTTTTCGCAGGCGGCACAAATCATAGCATATTTTTGCGGTAGTCCGTAGGCGATACGCCGCAGATGCTTTTAAATATTTTCATAAAATGCTTGTCATTTTCGTAGCCGACTTTATGTCCTATATCTGAAATCTTCCAGTCGGTTTCCTCCAGCAGACGCTTCGCCTCCCCAATGCGGATATTTTTCAGGTAATTGACAAAATTAACGCCCGTATACTCTTTAAATGTCAGCGAGAAAAGCGAATAGTTCATCCCCACATAATTGGAAACCTGGGCCATGTTCAGGTCCCTGCTGTAATTTTCACGGATATACTCCACAGCCGCCCGTACCTTCCGCTTGTTCTGATCGTAAATAAATTCATCGGAAAGACAGTCCACAAACTGTTCCAGCCAGACGGTCAGCTTTGGCAAAAATGCGTCATAATTCACGCATGAAAGCGGTGTGTCATACTTAAGCAGCGCCTTCTTGTCCTCCGGCACAAGCGTCTGATAGGTTTCCACGATCATCTTCTGAATATTTTCCGTCAGCTCCAGCACGTCCTCCGGAGCTCTCTTGCAGTGGCGCGCTTCAAAATACAGCGCTTCCAGACGTTTAATCACATTTTCCCGGTCCTTCGTGGAGAGCTGGCGGACAAACTGCTCCACAAACTGCTCCGATTCCTTGGACTGAAGCTTCTGCACAGTCATTGGACCGGACGTTCCGGCAGCCGTCTCAGCAGTCCTATCATCTGTCCCGGCCGTCGTATCAGCCGCCGCTCCATCCTCCTCAGAAACAATATCCCTGCATTTCATAAAAGCCCATATTCTTGCCTGACGGGCCTCCTCATAGGCGGTGTCCAGCTCGGAAAAAGCACTGTGAAAACAGCTTGCGCCAAAGCAGTGTACCGACGTCTGCGTTCGCCAGGCTTCAAAATATGCTTCAGGCATCAGCAAAATGTCCTGGCCTTTTATATTTTCCAGGAGAACGCCGTCAAAATGATCCTCGGAAAGGTCCCCCCCCTGCGGTGCGCAGACGATCACATAGCGTTCATCCCCGTAAATCTCCTTATACTGCTTCTGAATATCTTCAATTTCCTCCACACCCATGTTGTCATTGAGCATCAGTTTGATCTGATGATACAAAAACTGAAGCTCTTTTTTCATTTTGATCGTATTTTTTTGCTGCTTTTTCTCAAGATTCACCAGCAGCGTTTCAATCGTCTCCCGCTTGACCGGCTTGAGTACATAATCAAATACCCCATGCTTGAGCATCTCAACTGCGTAATTAAAATCATCGTAGCCGCTTAAAACGACAACATCCGGCTTTTCTTCCAGCTCATCAATATGGCGGATCAGCTCCAGCCCATCCATTTTCGGCATCCGTATATCCATAAAAACAGTATCGATCCTTCGGGATTTCAGAATATTTAAAGCTTCCTCGCCATTTCTGCTCTCAATGATCTCCCCGATATGAACAGAGCTTCGCGCTGCCATGGCGGCAATCCCCTTTCGGATCAGCTTTTCATCTTCAACGATTAACAGTGTCTGCATGGTCTCCTCCTTCCGGCTCACAGTCCTTTTTGCTTTCCGGCTGCTTTGGCAAAACACTGTCCCCGGAGCTGTTTCTTAAAAGACTGTAACCATATGAATGTTCCTGAGCATTTTTCTTACTCTGCGGCACAAACGGCAGCAATACGGAAATTTTCGTATAGCAGCCCTCCATTGAATATATTTTAAGACCATAACGGTCGCCAAACTGCATCTTGATCCGGTAGTTCACATTTTTCAGGCCGATGCCGTGCTTGCTGTCCGGATCGTCCAGCTCGCCATTGATCTTTTTCTCCAGGCTAAGCCGCTGTTCCTCATCCATACCGACACCGGAGTCTGTGATCGTAATCTCAAAGTCATTGCCGGTCTTCATGGACTTAATATAGATCGTCGCATCCTCGCCCAGCTCCGCTATCCCGTGTAAAATTGCATTTTCTACAATGGGCTGCAGGGACATTTTAGGAATACTCTGGCTGTAAATATCATCGTCAATATTTACTGATAAGATAATGGCAAAGTCGTATCTTAAATTCATCAGGCGGATATAGTTGCGGATGTAGGCAACCTCCTCGCGGATGGTCACATTGCTGGAAACCCATTTCAGATTATATCTCAGCAGTTCCCCAAGCGCTGTGATCGCATCCGAAATTTCGTACTTTTCATCGATCTCGGCCATCATTTTGATCGATTCCAAAACATTGTAAATAAAATGGGCGTTGATCTGATTTTGCAGCGCTTTGATCTCGGTATTTTTCACCAGAACCTCCTGCTGGATTTTCTCGCGCATAAGCACCTGGATATTGTCCAGCATGGCGTTGATCTGACTGCCCAGCTCGCTAAATTCATCGCTTCCCGACACAGGTACACGTTCATCTAAATGGCCGTCCTGCACCTTCCGGATCACAGCCATCGTGACATGGAAGCGTCTGAACAGACGTTTAACGGTCACATTGATCACAATGATCAGCACAAGAAACACAAGAACAATAATCAGCAGGTTCTGTATCTGCTGAAGAATCATCTGCCCGGACTGCTGAGACAGATTGGACAGACATATATAGGTGCCCGGAAAATAATCCAGATGGCGCTGAACGATAAGCACATCGTCGCCGCCGATATTCGTGTGGACATAACCGCTGCTCCCTATATCTGCGGCTGCCGCAACGATGTCTTCCCGGTAAGGCTCCCACGGCGAATCGCTCATTGATACAATCGTGCCATCCTCCTGCACAAAGCAGCTCCAGCTTTCACGATTGCTCTCATAAATTCTCGGGAACATATCCTCCACAGTGGCCGCCGCCTCCACGACGCCGACCAACTCGCCCCGCTGATCGTTCATCTCACTCACCAAGGAGATCAGGCGATGATCATCGTTGGGCGAGATCAGGTAGTCGGGATAGTCAATCTGCCAGCTTCCTGACTCAAAATCCTTAGCCCACGGAAAATCCTTCAGACGATCCCCGTGATACAGGATTGGGTCCATCTCCGGGAAATCGTCATTGCAGGCGTAAATGCGTATCTGATACAGATAAATGTTGCTGTTGACAAGACTTTCCATCGGATTGACATGATTTTTAAAAAATTCATAATATTGCGCCGGAGACATCTGTTCTCCGTTTTTCAGTGCGCTCAAAAAATCCTGAAGCTCCCTGTCCTCAATAAAAATCTGTGAGGATATATAGCACAGCTCGACCATCTTCTCGATGGCGGCCTCATCTTCATCCAGCCACCGCCACACCTCTGAAACGCGCTGTTCAAACATCATATTTTCTGTTGTTCTGAAAGAATTGATCGTAAAGAAAACAAGACACACTCCAAGAACAAGCAAAATAACAACGGAAAATTTCTGATTCAGTTTTCGGCTGCTAAAATTTTTTTTCATCTTTTTCATTCTTCAATTCCCAGTTTCGCTTTATTTTCCTGATAAAGCTTCGTCGCTGCGGCTTTAAAATCCTCATAGCCGTCTTCTTCCCTTAAATTGACATATTCATCCAGAATCGCATCAAACTCGGCCTCGCTTTCTGCCAGGAGAAGCTTCGGCAGTGTATCTCCCCACAAATGCTGCATCCGATCATAAAGCGCAATCTCATCCTCCTCCGAAAAGCTCAGATCATACTGCCCTGTATAGGCCACATAAGGGCGCGTCCATTCCCGAAGCTGCTGGAAGCAGGCGAGTACCGGCTGTGTCCACTGAAGCTGGGAAACACCATTTTGAAGCATCCAGTAAGTGTCATCGCCGCCGTAAATTTTTTCGTAGGCAGGCCGGTCAGAATTTAGAAGCTCCCAGACCTCCGGGTTGATGATTTCCGTTGAATCCTGAACCGTATACATGGAGCCTTCCTCGCCGAGATAACAAAGCTTCTGCCCTTCTTCGCTGAGTAAAAATGTGATCAGCTCCATTGCCTTTGAGGGGGACGTACAGTTTTTAGAAATATACGTCTGTGTCCATCCGTTGATCCCCTGTACCGGGAGCACCGGGTCGTCGCCCCGGGAATTTCTCGGGCCCTCCACAGCCATGTAAATCCGATCCGGGTCGGTATTATAAATATTTTTCTGCGGCTCCTCAATATCCTTGCTCTGGTAAAACAGACAGAAATACCGGCCCTGCGCAAGCTTTTCCTCAAGCTGAGAGCGGCGGTCTACAAAAATCTCATCCTTAAGATACCCTTCCTCGCCAAGCTGACGGAAAACCTTCAGCCACCGGATATACTCCGGGTCGGTATAGCGGTCGTAATATTCCCCGTCCTTCTCATAAGGCACAGCCAAAAAGCTCATCAGATAGCTGTCAAAGGAGGTGCAGCCATTATCTGTAAAGGAATCGCTGCCAATGGGGATCAGCGGCTCACCATCCACCTCCGGAAACATTTGGGCTGCCTTTTTAACTGCCGCGCAAAAGCCTTCCGGCGTTGTCATATCCGGACTGCCGATCGCTTCATAAATATCTTTGCGCACAAGAAAATTC
>CASFBR010000161.1 GCA_949292795.1 uncultured Eubacteriales bacterium | reverse complement strand
ACAAATATCAAAATGAAATATATGCATATCTAAATAGATATAATGGAATATATTAACACAAACTTTTTTGATTTTCTCTGAAATAACTAATGTTTCACGTGAAACATTTGATTTTTTTATATCACCTATCTATGGCTATTAAAAAGAAAAAATGTTATAATATTTTTTACAAGAAAGGATGATTTTATGGGCAGAATTATTGCAGTTGCAAATCAAAAAGGCGGTGTCGGAAAAACAACGACAGCGATTAATTTATCTGCATGTTTAGCAGAAAAAAAGAAAAAAGTTTTGACGATTGATATAGATCCGCAGGGAAATACCACCAGCGGTCTTGGAGTGGATAAAAATAATGTAGAAAATACCATATATGAATTATTTTTGGAAGAATGTACGCTGTCTGATTGCATTCAGGCAAGTGTTATGGAAGGATTAAATGTAATTGCTTCCAATATCAACTTGTCCGGAGCGGAGATTGAATTGATTTCCATGGAGAATAAAGAATATCTTCTTAAAGATAAGCTGGACACAATCAAAGGCGATTATGACTTTATCATTATCGATTGTCCGCCGTCTTTAAATCTGCTGACAGTCAACGCTATGGTTGCGGCCGATACTGTGCTTGTGCCTATTCAGTGTGAATATTACGCGCTTGAGGGACTAAGTCAATTAATACACACCATCGACTTAATCAAAGAACGCCTCAATCCAAAGCTGGAAATTGAAGGCGTTGTCTTTACGATGTACGATGCCAGAACGAATCTTTCATCCCAGGTGGTCGAGAATGTCAAAGAAAATCTGAATAAAAAAATATATAAAACGATTATCCCAAGAAATGTCAGGCTCGCTGAAGCTCCAAGCTATGGGATGCCGATCAATATGTACGACGGTCGTTCATCCGGGGCAGAAGCTTATCGTTTTTTAGCAGAAGAAGTTATAGAAAGAGAGGATGAAGATGAATGGCTGTAAATAAAAAAGGCGGCTTAGGACGCGGACTTGACGCACTTATCGCACCGCAGAAGCCCAACACTCATAAATCCGGCACCAGTAATCGAAAAAATGACCAAATTCTCGAAAAAATAGTGGAAAAGCCCTCTGAAAAGATTGTCGAGAAAATTGTAGAAAAGCCAGTTGAAAAGATTGTCGAGAAAATCGTTGAAAAGCCGGTGGAAAAGATTGTGGAAAAAATCGTCGAAAAGCCAGTTGAAAAGATCGTGGAAAAACCGGTAGAAAAGATTGTGGAAAAGGTTGTGGAGGTTCCGGTACCGGCAGATACATATATTAAAATTGAGGACATTGAACCCAATCGCTCCCAGCCGCGTAAAAATTTTGATGAAGATTCCCTCCATGAGCTTGCAGATTCCATTAAACAGTTCGGTATTATTCAACCGCTCGTCGTACAAAAAAACAAACATGACATGTATGAAATTATTGCCGGTGAGCGGCGCTGGCGTGCTGCAAGAATCGCCGGTCTTAAAGAGGTTCCGGTAATCATTAAAGATTATTCGCCCATGGAATCCATCGAAATTGCCCTGATTGAAAATATTCAGCGCGAGGATTTAAATCCCATTGAAGAAGCAACTGCTTTTCAGCGACTGATTGAGGAATTTGGTTTGAAACAGGATGAAGCAGCCGAAAAGGTTGCCAAAAGCCGTACAGCAGTCACAAATTCTTTGCGTTTGCTAAAACTCGATGACCGTGTAAAGCAAATGATTATCGATGATATGATCAGCAGCGGCCACGGACGTGCGCTTCTGGCCATAGAAGATAAAGAAGAACAATATCTTACAGCCATTAAAATTTTTGATCATAAAATGAGTGTTCGCGAAACCGAGCAGCTCGTCAAAAGTATTATAAATAGTAAAGCTAAACCGACACAGGATAAGGCGAAAACCATTGATGAACAAAGTATGCTCGTTCTTAAATCTATGGAAGAACGTATTAAGGCAATCGTTGGAACAAAAGTAACCATTAAAGGCAAATCCAATAACAAAGGAAAAATTGAAATTGAATACTATTCATTAGACGAATTGGAACGTATTATGGATTTATTCAATTCTGCTTCTTCTAATGATACTTCGCTATAAGACCTAATGTAACTTATACAAATATATGTAACTTATACAAATATATATAACTTATACAAATATACCTAACTTATACAAAATACCCTAACGGAATTACAAATTTTTCAGGAGGAAATTATGGAAGTTCAAAGCCGATTACTTTCAAATCTGTCTTTTGACCCGGGAATACTGATCTATCTGTCTCTCGTACTGATATTGATCGCATTTGTCATTATCATTATTCTCTTTATAAGGCAAAATACACTTATGAAAAAATACCGTTCCTTTATGCGCGGCCGCGGCGGGAAAAGTATTGAAGATATACTCAGAAAACGAATCGATGAAATTGATAAGCTTAAAGAAAATGATGCCTATATTTCTAAACGGCTTAAATATCTTGAGCAGTCTGTCAATCGTTCCTATCAGAAATGCGGTATTGTCAAATATGATGCCTTCAAAGAGATGGGCGGAAAGCTCAGCTTTGCCTATGCGCTTTTAAATGATGAAAACTCTGGTTATATCATTAACTCGATTCATAGCCGCGAAGGCTGCTATACATATATTAAAGAAATCATCAAGGGCGAATCCTTTATCGCTTTAAGCGAAGAAGAAAATGAAGCCTTTGAAATTGCCAGACAGGCTGGATTAAGCGCAGAACTAAAAGAATCCAAAGCACAATAAAACAATAGTCAAAAGCGTGTGTTTTAATTTCATATAAACGCAGTTTTCCAGGAAATAATAAAGGCGGAAGCGCTTGAAACGAAAGAACTATGAGAACATTTTTCTCAGCTTCATCGTTTATAAGTGCTTCCGCCTTTTTGATCATTCAATGTTCTGACTGACACTGGCACAATAATTATTCAATGATTTCTGTCCGGCGCTGGTACGATAATTATTCAATGATTTCTGTCCGGCACTGGTACGATAATTATTCAATGTTTCTGTCCGGCACTGACACGAATCGTTCAATGTTCTTGTCGGCACTGGCACGAATGAACCTCCGGCACCTTATATGTCATCCGTTTATGTTCAATTCCGGCATCCATAATAATCGCTTCATCAGCAACAGTGAAACCGCATTTTTCATAAAATCTGATGGCCGTAAGCTGCGCCAGCAAAGAAATTTCAAGAGCGCCAAGGCTTCTTGCTTTTTCAATCAATGCCAGCATTAAAAACTCTGCATAGCCTTTATGCCGGTATTCTTTCAGAGTAGCCACACGACCGATCTTAAAATGTGTCTGATCGACACGGATCAGGCGGCCGGTAGATACCGGTATGTCATCTTCATTATAAATAAGGTAATGACCGCACTGCATATCTTCGGAATCAAATTCTTCAGTTTCAGATACATGCTGTTCTTTAACAAAAACTTCCCGGCGAATATAAAAACAAACACTCAGATCATCGGTCGCACCTTCCAGATATTTTCCGCGAATCATCCCAACGGCTCCTTTCCCGGGGTTCCGGCCTTGCGTGGATATTTTTTAGGTATCGGCGCATTTTTTTTCACAATTACAAAGCTTCTCTCCATATCGGTTCCGGGAATATGCATTTTCTCACATTTTACAAGATCACTGTTTAAAATATGCATTGCTCTTTTTGCCTGTTCCAGCTCGTTATCCACATTACCGGACTTATAAGAGATAAAATATCCACCAACTTTAACAAATGGTACACAATATTCGCAAAGTGTGGAAAGATTTGCCACTGCCCTTGATACGCAAAGATCAAATTGTTCCCGAAATATCTGTTTATGCCCCAGGTCCTCAGCTCTTCCATGTACAGTCTCGATTTTCCCGCAGTCTGAGCCGGAAGCATGATTCGCATCCGGATTCAGTCCGAGGGCATCAATCACCTCATCAAGAAATTTAATACGTTTGTTTAAAGAATCTGCCAGAACCATATGGATATGTGGAAAAGCAATTTTAATTGGTATTCCGGGGAATCCCGCACCGGTTCCCAGATCAATGATTTTTAAATTTTGATACATATCCATGACTTTTGCCACCATCAGGCTGTCGATAAAGTGCTTCTCGATCACCTCATCAAAATCTGTGATTGCAGTCAGATTCATGACCTTATTTTTTTCCACGAGTAACTCATAATATTGTAAAAACTGATCCTTCTGCCGCTCTGTCAGAGAAATTCCTATGGCTTCCAGACCACGCTCAAATTTTGATAAATCTGCCATGTCCGCCTCCTTTAGTAAAAAATTGAATCAGGATTTATTTATGTAAACCTATTATGTGAACTTAACCTGCACTTTTAAATTTACCCTACGCTTTTAAATCCATCCACACTTTTAAATTTATCCTATGCTTTTAAACTTATCCTACGCTTTTATCATATATATTTTTGTACTATTAATTATATTTATTGATTATACTTATTAATTGTATTTTATTGATTATATTTATTGATTGCTTTTATTGTTTGCATTTATTTGCTGCATTTAACTTATTTCATTTATTTACCTCATTTATTTGCTGCATTTACTTATTACATTTATTTATTGCGCTTATTTGCTGCGTTTATTGCTGCATTTATTGCTGCATTTACTTATTGCGTTTATTTACTGCGTTTATTTTCTGCATTTATTTTATTATATCAGACGCCATCCGCCGCAGCCTGCTCAATCTACGCCTCCGCCGCTTCTTCGATATTGCTCCATATAAATCAAAAGAACGGAAACATCTGCCGGCGTAACACCTGAAATTCTCGATGCCTGCCCCACCGATTCCGGCCGGATCTCATTTAATTTTTGCTGAGCTTCAATGCGCAATCCGCTGATCCCGGCATAATCCAGATCTGCCGGCAGCTTTCTGGACTCAAGCTTTTTAAACTGCTCCACCTGATGAAGCTGCCGTGTGATGTAGCCTTCATATTTGATATTGATCTCCACCTGATCTGTGACTGCTTTCGGAAGCTTTGGCCGCTGCAAATCGATCGGTGCAAGCATATCATATCCAAGCTCCGGCCGCCGTATAAGCTCCGCCAATGTCGCAGCGGTTTTAAGCGTACTTGTCCCGCACATTTCAAGAAACTCCTGATTTTCCCTGCCAGCCCCGATCGTAACGTTCTTTACACGCTCAATCTCAGCTTCGATCATTTTCTCCTTTTGAAGCAGCTGTTCATAGCGGGCGTCATCGATCAGGCCAATCTCGTGGCCGATCGGTGTCAGCCGCTGATCCGCATTATCCTGGCGCAAAAGCAAACGATACTCTGCCCTTGAAGTCATCATGCGGTAAGGCTCATGGGTTTCCTTCGTCACCAGATCATCGATCAGAACGCCAATATAACCTTCGGAACGTTTAATGATCAATGGTTCCCGTCCAAGAAGCTTCATTGCCGCATTAATTCCCGCTACAAGCCCCTGAGCCGCAGCCTCCTCATAACCGGAGCTTCCATTAAACTGTCCGCCGGAAAACAGCCCTTCCACCTGTTTAAATTCCAGCGATGGCTTCAGCTGGGTCGCCGGAATACAATCATATTCGATCGCATAGGCATTGCGGACAATTTTGGCATGTTCAAGCCCTGGTACAGAGCGGTACATTTCATACTGGACATCTTCCGGCAAGGAGCTGGACATACCGCCGATATACATTTCATTTGTATAAAGCCCCTCTGGTTCGATAAAGACCTGATGGCGGTCCTTATCCGCAAACTTCACAACCTTATCTTCAATAGAGGGACAATATCTCGGGCCAGTACCTTCAATGACACCAGAAAACAGCGGGGAACGGTTCAGATTATCCCGGATAATCTGATGCGTTGTCTCGTTTGTATAGGTCAGCCAGCAGGATACCTGATCTCTGGCAATGTCCTCCGGGCGGTTTGTAAAGGAAAACGGCACAAGTACATCATCGCCAAGCTGTTCCGTCATTTTTGTATAGTCGATCGTCCTCCCGTCAATACGGGCCGGTGTTCCGGTCTTAAAGCGCACTAATGTGATTCCAAGCCGCTTTAATGCCTCAGACAAATGGTTCGCCGCCTGAAGGCCATTGGGGCCGGTATAGGTGATCGTCTCCCCGCACAGACAACGCGCCTTCAGATAAGTTCCTGTTGCCAGGACAATCGCGCGGCACGGATAAATCCCCCCGGTATGGGTCACAACGCCGGTCACATGTCCGTCCTCCGTAAGAATATCGATGATCTCCGCCTGCTTGATTGTCAGATTTTCCTGATTTTCCATAACGCGGCGCATTTCCCGCGTATAATCTGCCTTATCGGCCTGGGCTCTTAAGGAATGTACCGCCGGGCCTTTTGATTTATTAAGCATTTTCGACTGGATAAATGTTTTATCGATCACTTTCCCCATCTCTCCGCCAAGCGCATCGATCTCCCGCACCAGATGCCCTTTTGAGCTTCCGCCAATATTCGGATTACAAGGCATCAGGGCAATGCTTTCAATACTTACGGTAAAGCATATTGTCGAAAGTCCGAGACGTGCACAGGCCAGGGCTGCTTCACATCCGGCATGTCCGGCGCCTACGACAGCCACATCATAGGCTTCATAAGTATATGGCATAATTATCAACACTTCCCTTCTATGGTCAAAATTATCAGAACTTCTCTTATCCGATCAAAATTAATTAGGGCTTCTCTTGTCTGATTAAAATTATCAAAGCTTCTCTTATCTGATTAAAATTATTAAAGCTTCCCTTATCTGATCAAATTACTTTCCCATGCAAAAATCACTGAAAATTGTGTCGATCAGGTCCTGCCCTGCCGATTCCCCGGTAATCCTTCCCAGCGCTTCGCAGGCATTCATCAGGTCAATGGAAAAGAAATCCTCCGGCATACCATCGTCAATACTGCGCTGTACAAGCGACAGACTTTCCATAGCATCCAAAAGTGCCGCCTTATGCCGGGCGCTCGTAATATAAATTTCATCATTAAAGGACAGCCTGCCTTCAAAAAACATATCTTTCAAAAGTCCCTCAAGTGCATCGATACCCTGCTCATTTCTGGCAGAAATCTCCACAACAGGATGGCTTGTTTTCTTTTCTAATATAGCTTTCGTCGTTACCAAATTCAAGTCAATTTTATTTAAAAGCACGATCGCCTTTTTATCCTTTATCATTTCAATAATCTGGCCGTCATTCTCATCCAGAGGCGTTGAACCGTCCACCACATAAATGATCAGGTCTGCATCCTGTGCAAAGCTTTTGGCCTTGCTGACGCCGATTTTTTCCACGACATCTTCTGTATCGCGGATGCCGGCCGTATCCACAATATTTAATGGAATCCCATGAACAAGAATGGATTCTTCAAGCGTATCTCTCGTCGTTCCGGCAATATCTGTCACGATGGCCCGTTCATCGCCCACAAGCACGTTGAGCAATGAGGATTTGCCTGCATTTGGCTTACCAACAATCACGGTACGGATGCCTTCTTTTAAAAGACGCCCGTTATCTGCGGAATCCAGAAGCTTTTGCAGCGCTTTCATATCATCCTTTACATGGCCGCTCAATTCTTCCCCAAAATGATCGGCGCTGATATGCTCCGGATCATCCATAGCAGCTTCGATAAAGGCTACCTGATTCAAAATATCCTGGCGGATTTCTTTGATTTTATGAAATACGCTTCCGCGAAGCTGTTTGACCGAGCTTTCCAGAGCATACTCATTTTGGGCCTGAATCACATCGATAACAGCCTCCGCCTGTGTCAGATCAATACGCCCGTTTAAAAAGGCGCGCTTTGTAAATTCCCCCGGTTCTGCGGGACGCGCCCCATGCCGGATCAATGTTTCAAGAATTTTTTTCATCACGACCACACCGCCGTGACAATCGATCTCCACCATATCTTCCGTTGTATAGGATTTCGGCGCACGCATAACAAGAACAAGCACCTCATCGATGAGACGGTCATCATCATAAATATAGCCATAGTGGATCGTATGACTCTCCACGTTACTTAACTTTTTTTTGCCCTTTGGACTTTTATAAACACGGTCTGCAATTTCAATAGCCTGGCTTCCGCTCATACGCACCTTGCCGATACCTGAGTTTGTCAGTCCGGTGGATATGGCTGCGATTGTATTTTTTACCATAGCAATGCCCTCCCTGGCATACTTAAAGAAAGGGGCTGCCGCTTGCGCGGCACCCCCTTTAAGGTTTATTATGAATTACCTTTTTTCTCTCTGTTGTATCTTTTCAACGTAACCACAACCTTGCGGTAAGGCTCATCACCCTCGCTGTGTGTCTCCACATAACGGTCATTTTGAAGCGCGGAGTGGATAATCCGGCGCTCATAGGGATTCATGGGCTCTAAGGCAACGCTCCGGCGCGTCCGTTTTACCTTATAGGCAATATTCTTTGCCAGCGTTTCCAGTGTTTCCTTCCGTCTTTCACGGTAATTTTCCGTATCAACCTTGACACGGATATAGGAATCACTTTCTTTATTAACAACAAGACTGATAATATACTGAAGAGAATCAAGCGTCTGTCCTCTCTTGCCAATGAGTATGCCCATCTCATCGCCGGAAAACACAATGTTCATGGTACGGTCGTCCTCGTTATAATCGATGTCCGACGTAACCTCCATATTCATAGCACGGAACAGATCTTTCAAAAAGGTCTCAACATTATCTACCAGATTAAACTTTTTTCTAACGCGGATAACTGCAGGCTTTGCGCCGAGCAACCCAAGGAAGCCGCTGCTTCCTTTTTCGATGACCTCATACTCGATCTTATCACTGGTCGTTTCCAGCTTCAAAAGAGCTTCTGTGACTGCATCGTCAACGGTTTTTGCACGAACTTCAATATAGTCATCCATGAGCTTTTCCTCCCCACACTATTTCTTCTTCAGCATGTTTGCGTAGGCTGCGATGTTTGAGCTTCCGGTATCACCTTTCTTACCGTTTTTCCTGCGGCCATTTCCGGAATCGTCATCCCCCTTGACCGGAGCCTTTTCGACAATGCTGCTGGCCTTACTGCTGCTGTCAGTACTCTGATCTTTTTTCTTTGAATCATTCTTGGCCGACAGATTACCTTCTACCGAAGTGTTTGCAAGAGCACTGATGGACTTACGCTTTCTTGCCGCTTCTGCCATCTCGATATTTTTCGTGCTCTGCTTTGCATATTCTTCAAAACGAGAGGGCTTATCGCCGCGCTTTGCAGCTTTCTTCTTCGCCTTCTCACGATTTTTCTCAATAATCACATCAACACCCTCTTTATCGAGGAATTTGTTGATGATTACAGAAATCACCGTACGGAATACCGCACTGGCGATCCAGTAAATACCAAGACCGATCTGTAATGTCCAGCAAATAAACACAGAAAACAGAGGCATGATCGTATTCATCATCTTCATGGAGTTTGCCATGGAATTTCCTGGATTATCTTTATCTGTCTGCGGCATAGCAGTCTGCGCTGATGTAATCTTAATACTCAGCCACTGTGTCGCACCAGACAGGATCGGAATAAGAACGCCCGGCCAGATGCCGTTGGCTGTTGGCGGATCCGCGATATTCAGACCACCGATAAACGAGTTGATGCGTGTGATTGCAGCAACCGTATCCGCATTAATGATCGTACTTCCGAACACTTCCGTAAATCTTGTCCAGTCCGCAGCTTTCAGATTATAGAGCATATCAATGATCTTATTGACAGTAAACGATTCATCTGTAAACTGCGCTACTCTCAGTCCAAGCTCACTGATCAGTGTATTGGACTGATTCATACCGTCGGCAAATGAAAGGATGCCGTTGGCAATCGGTTCATACATTGTGTATACAGAATCGACATACGCCGGTATATTTCGGATAACACCATACAGCGCATATAAAATAGGAAGCTGGATCAGCATATACAGACAGCCGCCCATGGTGCTTGTCCCGTACTTTTCATAAACTGCCTGGGTTTCCGCCTGCATACGGCGCACGGAAACTTCATCTTTTTTTCCTTTATACTTTGCCTGAATCTTTTGCAGTTCAGGATTCATTACAGCAGACAGCTTTGAGAATTTCTGCTGCTTGATCGTCATTGGCAGAAGGATGATATTGACAACCAGCGTAAATAAAATAATCGCCAGACCGATATTCTCAATTCCGAGAAGCTCAAGGAATTTATAAATATAGTTGATGATCCAGCCCAACACTGTGGCGAATGGCCCTAAAATTCCCCCTGTCTTTGTCAAAAACAGTAATTCCAACGTGTAACCTCCTTGTTATGGCACAGGATCGTATCCTCCCTTTGAGAATGGATTGCACCTTAATATCCTCTTTATTGCTAAGAAGCCGCCTTTAATCGCTCCATATTTTTCAATAGCTTCAATAGCATATTGTGAACATGTGGGATAATATTTACAGGTTGGATAGCGCTTCATCTGAGACAGATATTTCCTGTAAAAGCGTATCATTCCTAACATTATCTTTTTTAACAGCTCCATGAGCTTCCTGTAAACCTTAACCATATCCCATCACTTCACAATCTTATGCAGACCGGCCAGATGCATGAGCGCGCTCTCCACATCCTTATAGCCGGCATTTTTTCCATTGACTCTTGCAATTACAACGATATCCAGACCACTGGAAAAATGGCTTTCATTTAAACGATAGCTCTCTCTGATCAAACGTGTGAGCCTGTGCCGGATAACACTATTACCGACCTTCTTGCTGACAGATATACCAAGCCGGTTCTTTTCCAGTCCGTTCGTCATCGCATACATCACCAGAATACGGTTCGCATACGACTTTCCTTCATCATACACATGACGAAAATCTTTATTCTTCTTTAAAGATTCCGAGAATTTCATAGGTAAAACCTCTTAAAATGAATGATGATAAAGAAAAAGGTCACAAATATGCGACCTATGCTGATAACTTATGTCTTCCTTTAGCTCTTCTTGCAGCTAAAACTTTTCTTCCGTTCGATGTACTCATTCTCTTTCTGAAACCGTGTACTTTAGAACGCTGTCTCTTTTTCGGCTGAAATGTCATCTTCATTGTCAATGCACCTCCTTCTTCACAACAATAATGCGGGCAGACTTCACCCACCATTATTGAAATAGCTGAAATATCTACTATATTATATTAGTTCGCGCCCCTCCCGTCAAGCAAAACCTGACTTTTTTTATAAAAAAATGTAACGATTAAGCCATTCGGCCAGGGATGCAAAAGTCCGGCACAGGTTTATTTTCAGATGTAATTTTACCTCACCTGGCATATGGTGTTTCGCCGCGTGTGCGGCGGACATCCAATCATGTTTAAACGTCATATACACAATGTTTAAACGCCATATGCACAATATTTTTCCACGAGTCGTTGTGGATAATTTTCTTATTCCCGGCTTAACATAACTTTATCCACAAAATGTGGATAACTTGTTAATAACTTTTGGAAAACCTGTTTACAATCGCTTTATTATCAGCAAAATCAGACAAAAAATCCGCATTTTAAGCCGCTTCCCGCGATTGTGTACAAGGCGGATAAGTTATCCCCAAAGCGTTTTTCCGGAAATTTTGGTAATAAATTATGTAAATTCCATTTACCGCCAAAAATCGACTTATCCACATTATCCACAGAGATGTGCACAACTTTATTCACCTTTTTCAACAATATTCCATTGTAAATTTGAAGCGTTTGTTATAAAATGTTATTTGAGTAATATTATAAAATTAGGGGGATTGTGATGATAAGCATAATTCAGGAAAAATGGGACGAAATCCTTAATAAGATGAAAATTGAATATGATATATCCCCGGCAGCCTTCAACGCATGGATCAAGCCCTTTTACCCCCATTCCGTTGTCGATAATGTCGTCTATGTCACAAAAAGACTTAACGGTGATGAGGATCCTTCTGCAGTTGAACATCTGATCACTTATACAGCCAACCGATACCAGACGTTTTTTCAGGTGGCCGTCTCTGAAGTCATGGACCGCCAGTTGGAGGTAAAGATCGTCACCCCGGATTCTGTTGTGGAGCATGAACCGGAGAAACCGGCGCCGGCGCCGGCATTGACTTATTCCATCAATGCCAATTTAAATCCAAAATATACATTTGATACCTTCGTTGTTGGTAAAAATAATGAGCTTGCCCATGCCACTGCACTGGCTGTGGCCGAGGAACCCGGCGTCTACGGAAACCCGCTGTTTATTTATGGCGGCGTAGGTCTTGGAAAGACCCATTTGATGCACTCGATTGCCCATTATGTGCTTTCAAAAAACCCCAACAAAAATATATTATATGTAACCAGTGAGGAATTTACAAACGAGCTGATTTCTTCTATTAAAAATCAGCGAAGCGAGGAGTTTAAGAAAAAATACCGCGCCGTCGATATGCTGCTCATCGATGATATTCAGTTTATTGTCGGAAAGGAGAGCACGCAGGAAGAATTTTTCCATACATTTAATGCACTCTATGAAGGCAAAAAGCAGATCATCATCTCCTCGGATAAACCGCCAAAGGACATTGAAGGTCTTGAAGACCGTCTGATTTCCCGATTCAAGGTTGGCCTGACGGTTGATGTACAGCCGCCCAACTATGAAACCCGGATGGCGATTCTTACGAAGCGTGCAGAGCTTGACCACATCCAGGTCGATCAGGAATGTATGCATTATGTTGCGGAAAACATTAAGTCCAACATCCGTGAACTGGAGGGCGCACTTAAGCAGATTCATAATCTGTCGCGTCTGCGCAACCTTCCGATTACTTTAAGTCTTGTAAAGGAAGCGCTGGAAAATATCATTAATCCGGACGTGACAAAGCCCGTCACTGTGGATGGCATCGTCAATATTGTCGCCGAGCATTTCCATATTACAACGCAGGATATTCTCGGTTCCAAGCGAAGCCGGAATATTGCCTATCCCCGGCAGATTGCCATGTATTTGTGCCGCCATATGACACAAAATTCCCTGGATGAGATCGGAGAGCAGATTGGAAACCGGGATCATTCCACAGTTTTACACGGCATCAATAAAATAGAAAAAGATTTGGAAAGCGACGAAACACTGAAAAATAACATCGATATACTTCAGAAAAAAATCAGTCCCGGACGCTGAACCCGATATACTTATCCACAATCGCTGTGAATAAGTTATTCACAGCATTTATTCGCGCAAAGCCTTGTATTTCCTGGATTTTTGTGGACAATCAGAAAATATTCACATACCATAAACAGAAGTTATCCACATATTGTGCACAACACCGGCAGCACCACCGGATATTGTGGACAACTTCGTTTAAATGGTATGGACAACCTATGGATAAGTTTTTCGACAAAATTTTGCCAGCCCTGCACTGTGGATAACCCGGCAGGATTCAACAGGCAAAAAGACAGTTATTCACATACTTTTCAATCCGACTTTTTTCAGCAAATATCAGGGCTTGAGGCACATATCCACATATCCACGCCCCCTACTGCTACAACTGCTGAATTCCAATCTTAATTTATATATATGTAAGTCCTCCGAAAGTTATGCACAATTTTTCATTCTATATAAAAATACATCGCCATGATATAGCGCTATAATATAAAATGAAAAAACATACAACCCGGATAAGACAGACATAAACATAAAAGGAGATTATAAATATGAAGATTATTTGCAATAAAGCCGACCTGCTCCAGGGCGTTAATACTGTATTGAAAGCCGTTCCCGGAAAGACAACAATGCCAATCCTGGAATGTATTCTCATTGATACAACAGACAATGTGATCAAGCTGACCGCCAATGATATGGAGCTTGGTATTGAAACAATCATCCAGGGCGATGTTCTTGATAAAGGAAAGATTGCCCTGGAAGCAAAGCTGTTCTCTGAAATCGTCCGCAAGCTGCCGGACAGTGAGGTCACGATCGAAACCGATGAAAATTTCAGAGCATATATTCACTGTGAAAAAGCAAAATTCCATATTGCCGGAAAATCCGGCGAAGATTTTGCCTATCTTCCTGAAATTGAGCGAAGCAGCTACGTTTCCTTGTCCCAGTTTTCATTAAAAGAAATTATCCGTCAGACAATCTTTTCCATTGCGGATAATGAAAGCAACAAGCTGATGACCGGCGAGCTGTTTGAAATCAACGGCAGCGAGTTCAAAGTCGTTTCTCTGGACGGACATCGTATTTCAATCAGAAAGATTCAGTTAAAAGAAGAGTATCATCCGATTAAAGTTGTCGTTCCTGGCAAGACTTTAAATGAAGTCAGCAAGATTTTATCCGGCGGACTGGAAGATTATGTAAACCTGTTCTTTACAGACCGGCATGTTGTTTTTGAATTTGATCAGACGGTCGTAGTCAGCCGGCTGATCGAGGGTGAATATTTCCGTATTAATCAGATGCTTTCAACAGATTATGAGACAAAGGTTTCGATTAATAAGAAAGAGCTGCAAAATTGTATTGAGCGTGCGTCTCTGCTGATCCGTGAAGGCGAGAAGCGCCCGATCATTATTAATATTATTGACGGTTCACTGGAATTAAAGATCAATTCGGTGATCGGTTCGATGAATGAGGATATTGACATCGTCAAGGAAGGTAAGGATATGATGATCGGATTTAATCCGAAATTCATTCTGGACGCACTTCGTGTGATCGATGATGAGACTGTGGATATTTATCTTGTAAATCCCAAGGCGCCATGCTTTATCCGCAATGAAGATCAGTCCTATATTTATCTGATCTTACCGGTAAACTTTAACGTAGGAGGCTGACAGTCTGATGGAAGAAATTAAGCTCAGAGATGATTTTATAAAATTAGGCCAGGCGCTGAAGGCGGCTGGTCTGGTGGATTCCGGCGTGGAGGCTAAAATTGCGATCCAGGACGGAGAGGTTTTTGTCAACGGAGCAGTGGAATATCAGAGAGGCAAGAAGCTCCATGACGGCGATACGGTGGAATTTAACGGAAAAACGATAAAAGTAGTACAATAATCATGGTATGCCGCGCCTGGCGGGGCGTTCATAGAGATAGGATGTTGTGAGTGTTTATTAAATCGCTGGAATTAAAAAACTATCGTAATTATAAAGACCTTTTGATTGAGTTCAGTGAAGGAACCAATATTTTGTATGGGAATAATGCCCAGGGAAAAACAAATATACTGGAAGCCATCTATGTCTGCGCCACGACCAAGTCGCACCGGGGGAGCAAGGACCGGGAGATCATTAATTTTAATACCGAAGACGCGCATATTTGTATGCGGGTGGAACGCAAATCCGTAGTACATAAGATCGATATGCACCTTAAGCGTTCCAAAACAAAGGGAGCGGCCATTGATGGCCTGATTGTCAAAAAATCCAGTGATCTTTTCGGGGTGGTCAATGTCGTGTTTTTTTCTCCGGAAGACCTTGGAATCATAAAAAATGGCCCGGCGCAGCGCCGTAGATTTATTGATCTGGAGCTGTGTCAGCTGGATAAGATTTATCTGCATGATCTGACCAGCTATAATAAAGTTGTCAATCAGAGAAATAATCTTCTGCGCCAGCTTTCGTTAAATCCATCGCTGAAGGAAACGCTGGATGTATGGGATAGCCAGCTGGTGTCGTATGGGCGTCAGGTGATTGCCGCGCGCCGGAGATTTGTACGCGAACTCAATGAACTGATCGGCCCGATTCATGATAAGCTCAGCGGTCAGAAGGAGTCTTTAAAGCTGATCTATGAGCCAAATGTGGATGAGGAGCATTTTGAACGGGCGCTTTTTGAGCGCCGCGAAAAAGATATTCGTACCAAAACGTCTACGGCCGGTCCTCACCGGGACGATATTAATTTTGTGGTGAACGGGATCGATATACGCCGGTTCGGTTCCCAGGGACAGCAGCGGACCGCGGCATTGTCGCTGAAGCTGGCAGAAATAGAGCTTGTTAAAAGTAAGATTAATGATACGCCGGTTCTTCTTTTAGATGACGTATTGTCGGAGCTGGACAGCCATCGGCAAAATTATCTTCTTGAAAGCATAAAGGATATTCAGACGGTGATCACATGTACGGGACTTGACGAATTTGTCAACAGCCATTTAGACATCCATAAAGTCTTTAAGGTGGTCAATGGAACCCTGGAAAATGCCCCGGATGCGGGGCTGCACCGGAATGCTGTGACTTAAGCAGTAATCAGAAGCGTAGCGGTTCAGACGGACTGAACGGTTACATCAGAGGTTTAGGAGGAACATTATGAGTGAAGAATACAATGCAAGTCAGATTCAGATTCTTGAAGGACTTGAGGCTGTGCGAAAGCGACCAGGCATGTATATCGGCAGTACGTCCTCAAAGGGTCTGCACCATCTGGTTTATGAAATTGTAGATAATGCCGTGGACGAGGCTCTGGCAGGCTACTGCGATACGATCGGTGTGACGATCAATCCGGACAATTCCATCACCGTCGTTGATAACGGACGCGGAATCCCTGTGGATATTCAAAAGAAAGCCGGAAAGTCGGCTCTTGAAGTGGTCTTTACGATCCTTCATGCCGGCGGCAAGTTTGGCGGCGGGGGATATAAAGTGTCCGGCGGTCTTCACGGTGTCGGCGCTTCGGTCGTCAATGCCCTGTCCGAGTGGCTTGAGGTAACGGTGCATCATGAAGGCAAGAAATATTTTCAGCGCTATGAGCGGGGAAAGGTTATGTGCCCGGTTCAGGAGCACGGTGAAACGACGCGCCGCGGTACAACGGTCACATTTTTGCCGGATAAGGAAATTTTTGAGGAAACGGTTTTTGATTTTGAGGTGCTCAAGCAGCGTCTGAGAGAAATGGCATTTCTGACGAAAGGCTTAAAGATCGTGCTCACAGATGAGCGCGAGGAGCCTAAAAAAGAGCGGATTTTCCATTATGAGGGCGGTATTAAGGAGTATGTGGAGTATCTCAATAAAAATAAAGACCCTCTGTACGAGAGCATTATTTACTGCGAAGGAATGAAAGACAATGTGTATGTTGAGGTCGCTATGCAGCATAACAGCTCCTATAACGAGAACTGTTACAGCTTCGTCAACAACATTACAACGCCGGAGGGCGGTACGCATCTTGTCGGATTTAAAAATGCTCTGACCAAAACATTTAATGATTATGCCCGGAGAAGTAAGCTCTTAAAGGATAATGAACAAAATCTTACCGGAGATGATATTCGTGAAGGCCTGACCGCGATCATCAGTGTCAAGCTTCCGGAGCCTCAGTTTGAGGGACAGACCAAGCAGAAGCTTGGAAACAGCGAGGCAAGGGGCGCAGTGGACAGCCTGGTGAGCGAACGTCTGATGATCTTTCTTGAGCAGAATCCTGCCGTCGGCAAGATTATTGTAGAAAAGGCTGTGATGGCGCAGCGCGCCAGAGATGCCGCACGAAAGGCAAGAGACCTGACCCGGCGCAAATCGGCTCTTGAGACTGCCAGCCTTCCGGGCAAGCTTGCGGATTGCTCCGATAAAGACCCGGCCAACTGCGAGATTTATATTGTTGAGGGTGATTCCGCCGGAGGCTCTGCCAAGACCGCGCGTGCCCGTGCAACACAGGCAATCCTGCCGCTTCGGGGCAAAATTTTAAATGTGGAAAAGGCGCGTCTGGATAAGATTTTGACCAATGCGGAAATCAAGGCTATGATCACAGCCTTTGGAACGGGTATTCATGATGATTTTGATATTACAAAGCTGCGCTATCATAAAATTATTATTATGACTGATGCCGATGTGGACGGCGCGCATATTGCAACGCTGCTTTTGACGTTTCTTTACCGGTTTATGCCGCAGCTTATCGAGGACGGCTATGTGTATCTGGCACAGCCGCCGCTGTATAAGATTGAAAAAAACAAGAAGGTCTGGTATGCCTATGATGATACCCAGCTCAATGAGATTCTGACGGAAATCGGGCGTGATCAGAACAATAAGATACAGCGTTATAAAGGTTTGGGCGAGATGGATGCCGAGCAGCTTTGGGAGACAACCATGGACCCTGAAAAGCGTGTGCTGCTTCGGGTGACGATCGATGACGCGGAGCGTGCGACGATCGATCAAACCTTTAATACGCTGATGGGCGACAAGGTAGAGCCGAGACGGGAATTTATTGAAACACATGCACAGTATGTGAGAAACCTGGATATTTAAGTCCGGCGAAATGGGAGGAAATGTCAAAATGGACGATAAAAGTAATATTTTCGATAAGGTCCAGGAGGTCGATCTTCAAAAGACCATGGAGGATTCCTATATCGATTATGCTATGAGCGTTATTGCATCCAGAGCCCTTCCCGATGTCCGGGACGGTCTCAAGCCGGTACAGCGAAGAATTTTATATGCGATGATCGAACTGAACAACGGTCCGGACAAGCCTCACAGAAAGTGTGCCCGTATCGTCGGTGATACAATGGGTAAATATCATCCCCATGGCGACAGTTCGATTTACGGTGCTCTGGTCAATCTGGCTCAGGAATGGAATACGCGCTATCCTCTGGTGGACGGCCACGGCAATTTCGGGTCTGTGGACGGCGACGGCGCGGCTGCGATGCGTTATACAGAGGCGCGTTTAAGTAAGATTTCAATGGAAATGACGGCGGATATTAACAAAGATACAGTTGATTTCTCACCGAACTTTGATGAGACTGAGAAGGAGCCTGTGGTACTGCCGTCACGTTTTCCAAATCTTTTAGTGAATGGTACGACGGGTATTGCGGTCGGTATGGCGACCAACATCCCGCCGCATAATCTCCGGGAGACAATCAATGGTGTGCTGAAGCTCATTGAAAACCGTGTGGAAAATGACCGGGATACGCAGATCGAAGAGCTTCTTGACGTGATCAAGGGCCCGGACTTTCCGACCGGCGCAATGATCCTCGGACGCCGGGGAATTGAAGAGGCTTACCGCACCGGACGCGGCAAGATCAAAGTGCGCGCGGTAACAGAGATCGAACCGATGGGCAATAACCGTCAGAGGATTGTTGTTACGGAGCTTCCCTATATGGTCAACAAAGCAAAGCTCATTGAAAAGATTGCCGAGCTTGTCCGGGAGAAGCGTGTAGACGGTATTTCAGATTTAAGAGATGAATCCAACCGGCAGGGTATGCGCGTGGTGATTGAGCTTAAAAAGGATGCCAATCCCAATGTGATTTTAAATCAGCTTTATAAACATACGCAGCTTCAGGATTCCTTCGGTGTAATCATGCTGGCGCTTGTCAATAATGTGCCGATGGTGCTGAATCTCAAACAGATGCTTGAGCTTTATCTGCGCCATCAGGAAGATGTTGTCACACGCCGCTGCCGGTATGAGCTGAGCAAAGCGCTGGAGCGGGCACATATTTTGGAAGGTCTGCTCATCGCTCTGGATCACATTGACGAAGTGATCAATATTATCCGTTCTTCTAAAAATGTGGCGGAGGCTAAGGAACGTCTCATTGCAGGCTTTAGTCTGACCGAGGTTCAGGCTCAGGCAATCGTGGATATGCGTCTGAGAGCGCTGACCGGTCTGGAAAGAGAAAAGCTTGAAAATGAATATAAAGAGCTTATGGCAAGAATTGAAGAGCTGCGCGCGATCCTCGGCGATGAAAAGCTGCTTCTTGGCGTAATCCGCGATGAGATCACCGTGATCCGTGATAAATACGGCGATGACCGCCGTACATCCATCGGCATCGATGATGATGAGATTACGATTGAGGACCTGATTAAAGAGGAAAATACAGTCATTACGATGACACGCCTCGGTTATATCAAGCGTATGACAGAAGATAATTTCCACAGCCAGAACCGCGGCGGAAAGGGCATCAAAGGTATGGCCACGATCGATGATGATTTTATAGAGGATATGTTAATGACCTCCACGCATCATTATATTATGTTTTTTACAAACAAAGGCAAGGTTTACCGGATGAAAGCCTATGAGATTCCGGAGTCCTCAAGGACAGCAAGAGGTACGGCGATCGTGAATCTGCTTCAGCTTGAAGCCGGTGAGCGCATTACAGCGATGATCCCGATCCGAAGCTACAGTGATCATCAGTATTTGTTTATGGCAACAAAGCATGGTATGGTGAAAAAGACTTCGATCATGGAGTTCCAGAATATCCGCAAGTCCGGTCTGGCGGCTATTACCTTGCGCGATGATGATGAACTCATTGAGGTTAAGACGACGGATGATCATAAAGATATATTTTTAGTGACGAAAAATGGTATGTGCATCCGGTTTAATGAAAATGATGTGCGTCCTACGGGCCGTACTTCCATGGGCGTGATTGGTATGAATCTTGATCCCGAGGATGAGGTCGTGGGTATGCAGCTTAATACTCAGGGTGAGGCTCTTTTGATTGCTTCTGAAAATGGTCTTGGAAAGCGCACAATGCTGGATGAGTTTGCGGTTCAGCACCGCGGCGGCAAAGGTGTCAAGTGCTATAAGATCACAGAAAAAACCGGCGCGGTCATTGGTGTCAAAGCCGTACATGCAGACAGTGAGATCATGCTCATTACGACAGGGGGCATTATTATCCGTATGCCTGTGGAGGGCATTTCTGTGCTCGGACGTATCACATCCGGCGTCAAGCTCATTGACATTGATGTGGAAAAGGACATTAAGGTGGCCAGCATCGCCAAGGTGCGCCGGGATGTGGAAAAAAGCACAGAGCCCGGAACTGAGCCGGAAGCTTTTGGTGAACGCGATGAAAGCCCGGAAAACGTTCAGTCGTAAAAGTGGATAACTGATTGTTTATGTGGATAAACTCCCCGTAGAATCCATGCTCTGTGGATTTTATGGGGAGTTTTCATTGTGGCAAAAACGTACTTATGGATAAAAAACATACAGGATTTACAGTGGCAGGCGGTGTCTGATTGTGTTATCATTAAAGAATACAGAGAAAGGATGGGGGATTTTATGCAGAAGTTATTGTATAACGGAAGGATCATGGATGTTCATACACATTTTACCGTGGAGACATCGAGATTTGCTGAAGATGCGGATAAGATTGGTTTTACCGTAGAGAATAAGGGGATCGATGAGCATCTGGCATTTATGGACCGTGAGGGGATTTCCTATGCGGTTTTGAGCTGTCCGACGCAAAAATATATGGATGACAGGGACAGATGTGTCGCTTACTGCCGTCAGGTCAATGATCTGGGAGCACAGATTGCCCGGGAATATCCGGACCGTTTTGGCTTTGCGGCAGCGCTGCCTCTGCCATGGGCCGATGAGGCGGTAGATGAACTGAAACGGGCAGTGACCGAGCTTGGAGCAAAGGCTGTCGGACTTTGTAGTAATTATAACGGACATTATCTTGGAGATAAAGCTTTTGATGAGATATTTAAGGTCATGAATAATCTTGGCTGCCCGGGCATTTTGCATCCGGCCGCGCCCCTGGATTACCCGAAAAATCCGGTGACCGGTAGGATTTTGCCCATGTATGAATTTATTACAGACACTACCCGTTCGGTACTGGATTTATTTGACGCCGGGACGCTGCTTCGCTATCCTGCCGTAAAGCTGGTCATCCCTCACAGCGGCTCCTGCCTTCCTGTGGCGCTGGACCGTTTTATGGGAATTATGAATGTCACAGGGAAAAAGACACAGATTCCTATGGATCAGCTTTATTTTGACCTGGCCTGCGATGCATTTCCGCGGGGCGTACCGATCCTGCTCAATATTACCGATCCATCCCATATTCTTTACGGAACAGACTTTCCGGCCATTCCTGAGCCGGTGCTTAAGGAGCATCTGTACAGCGCAAAGACATGCCCGCAGCTTGAGGGCAGTATTGAAAAGGTGATGTGGGAAAACGGAGCGCGGCTGTTCATATAGCTGTGAGCGATGCCGCTTGCTGGCAAAAATAAACGCGTCTGTTGATTCTACTGATAAAGCATGGGATCAAAAGCGTCGTTAATGATCTCTGTTTCAAATTTTTCTGTGGAGGCGCTGCTTTTTTTATGGCATTTTCGGGCAACGGCCAGCGAAAGAGCAGCCAGTACCATAGAAAAAGCATTTTCTATGGGATAATAATATCTAAAAAGTGAAGAATCCATGGACGGGATCGGTATAACAATATCCGCAGCTTTTGCCAGAGGCGATGAAGGCGCTGATGTAATGGCGATGACCGTGGCATTACGGCTTTTTGCAAGCCGGGCGTTTTCAAGAGTGTCTTTGCTGGCTCCGCTGTGGGAGATAAAAATCGCGGATGTATTGTCTGAGGATAAGATAGATATTTGCTTCATGCTAATGTGGTCCCAGGCCAGAAAAGAAGGAATACCAAGAGTCTTCATACGCTCGCAGAAAATAAAGCCCGTCTGACCGGAATAGATCATACCGTAAATCAGCAGCAGACGGCTCTCTGAGATAATGTCTGCCACTCGGATCAGAAGGGAATAATCCATTGTCGTTCGCAGCTGCTCCATAATATAAGCGGCGGCGGAAAACATCTGGCTGAGCTGCTCGCTGAAAGAATCGGAGCTGGTGTTTTTATAAATTTCCTCACGATATTGAATCTCAAAGGCAGCCTTGGCGATCTCTGTTTTCAATTCACTATATCCGGAATAGCCGATCGATTTACAGAAACGTACAACGCTGGATTTGGATACACCACAGCCCTGCGCGGTCTCCTGAACGGACTGATAGATGATCTCATCTGAGGTTTTGAGAATATAATCTGCAATGTCCCTTTCTTTTTTATGGAATTGTTCATACTTTTCTCTGATTTTTATAATAGGGTTTTCAAGCTTCACATTCATTGCTGAAGAATCCTTTCGGTTTTTAAAATGGCCGGAAAAGCCTGATAAAGCAGGCTGCCATTTCTTTTATCATAGCATATTTTTTTCCTGTGGTCAAAGCTTCATAGCGTTATTATGGAATAAATTTCCACAAAAGAAGATAGAAATATCTTTACAAAGATTTTAAAAAGGTTTTATGGAAAAATGATGGAATAATATTCCGTAATCTTCTAAAATGTGGAATGTAATCAATAGAAAAATGAAAAAAAGTTCAATGAACGTCAGGAGGAAAAGCATGAAGTTTATTCATTTGACCGATACCCATATCCGTAAAGCGTATAACGCCGGAGGACTTGACGCAATGCTTGAAAAGCTTGAAAGTGCTCAGGGGCTTGAAAAAATACTTGACCGGATTTCCTGGGACGATGTAGATTTTGCGGTCATTACAGGAGATTTGGTTCATGAAGGAAATGCTGAGGATTATGCTTACTTCAATGAAATACTTAAGACGAAGGTTCCTGTTGGTATTCCGGTATTTCCTGTGCTGGGCAATCATGATGAAAAGGCCGCTTTTTATGCAGGGATGCTGAATGAGCAGATACATAAACCCTATTATTACAAGGAGTATATGGGAGATTACCGGCTGATCATGCTGGATTCCGCAGTTCCCGGAAAAGAATCCGGATATGTGATTGAGGAGGAGTTGGAGTGGCTTAAGGAGGTCTTAAGAGAGCCTTATGGAAAAGGAACCGTGGTATTTCTTCATCACCCGCTTATATGGAGCGCTGACGGAGGCGGGACGATGGTTGCCAAAAATGCAGGGGCGGTTTTGGATATTTTGGAAAAAAGTGATGTTTTTGCAGTTTTTTGCGGACACACACATCAAAATTCAACAGAGCTTTCCAATGGAATATTCCAGTCCACATCGGATTCAGCCGCTTTTTCACTGGAAATACGGGGAGATGAGCTGGCCTTTACAAAGAAAAGCGGATATTGTATTGTGCAGGTCAATGATCAGTCCGTGTCTGTCCATCATGAAATATCAGACACTTACGATGCAGTGCTTTCCATGTCTCTGGAAAGCTTTGCGGATGCCTTAAAGAAAATGGATGATGAGGAGCAACAGTAATTTTGTTCCATTGTATACGAACACTAAGTGAGCTTTACTATGAAAAAGCAGGAGGAAAAACATGAAGTTAAAGAAAATATTATCAGCAGGCTTAGGTATCGCGACAATTGCCGGTGTTATGGCAGGTTGTCAGACCGTTTCAGCAGACGGCAGCGCCGGGCAAAATGGCAGCGCGGATAGCGGGCAGCAGGCCGCTTCTGAAAATATGACAGAAGCTGGTTCTGTGGTATGGGAGGAGAATCTTTTGGACCCGGAAAATCCGGTTACCGTTAAATTTTATTCATACAGCTTTTCAAGCCCGATGTTTGGAACAGGATTTCAGACTATGATGGATAATTTTAATAACGGTATCGGTAAGGAAAAAGGTGTGATTCTGGAATTTGTAGCTGATGATATCGGAACAAAGGCGGAAACGGATGTAAAGGTCGGGCAGCAGGTAGATATTGTGCAGGCTTCTTTTCAGAGCATTGACGGTGACAGAGACACTCTTGGTATTTCGGCTTTTGAAGATGTATTTCCAAAGGAAGAACTGGATGCCCATTTTGAAGGAATACCGGAGAACTGTCTAAATCTTGGGAAAATTGATGATAAAATGTATGCGCTTGCATTTACCTTCAGTACACCGATTCTTTATGTGAATGGGGATTTGCTGGAGCAGGCCGGTCTGGACCCGACCAGGGCTCCGAAGGACTGGGATGAAATGTATGACTGGTGCGTGCAGATTAAAGAAAAAACCGGAAAATATGGTCTGGCATTATCGCCTACAAATTCTACCGGCTGGGTGACAGACAGTATTTTATACTCCAATGGCGCTACTGTGCTGAATTCGGACCGTACGGCGGTGGAGTTTGCCAGTGATGAAGGCGTGAAGGCGTTTGAAAGCTGGAAACGTTTTTACATGGATGATGTCGCAGTGGGTGGTACAGATACCGAGGCGATGCAGGCATTTGCCGCCGGGGAGGCTGCGATGCATATCCAGTCAACCTCTGTCTACACTTCCTTTGTCAGCGCTTCAGAAAGCGCAGGCTGGACTTTGTACGGATACCCGATGCCCGGATTTGATGGACAGCCATCGATCCCCACAAACTCAGGAAGCGCCATTGTCGTGCGCCCGGACAGCGAGCAGAAGGCTCAGGCCATCTGGGAAGTTATCAAATATGTGACGGGCGATGAGGGCTATACGATCATTACATCCGAAATCGGTTATCTTCCTCTGCGCCCGTACCTGGCAGATGATCCGGACTATTTAAAAGACTTTGTCGATGCCAATCCGATTATTCGTGTCAATATTGACCGTCTTGAAGATATTCAGCCGGCAAGCATCTGGCCCGGCGATCATGCCGCAGAGCTGCTGACTTTATACAATGATATGTCTGTGAAAGCACTGACAACAGATGCCGATGTGGCACAGACCATGCAGGAGTATCAGGATCAGATGAACCAGTATATTCAGCAGTAGGCTGAATGAAGTATATGTAAATACGGCTGTTTGCAGAGGTTATAAAGGGACAGCCGTATTTCCTGTAAGAATGGAGAATCATATGGAAAGAACAGTGACAAAAATGTCCGGGAGCCGTACAGGAATACGCATAGATATGGCGTCAAAACGTACAGCTTCCAGGGCAAAAGGAAAAATATCGGGAAAAGTTAAACCATGGCTCTTTCTTCTCCCCACGATTGTTATTATTGTTTTTTGGATGATCAAACCGCTCATACAGACGCTGATGTATACACTGTATGACTGGAATATGCTTCCGGGCACAGTGCCAGAATTTGTCGGTTTAAGCAATTTTAAAGAACTGTTTAATGCACCGGAATTTGGCTCGGCCATTGTCAACACATTTTATTATATTTTAATGATGCTGCCGTTTTCTGTCATACTTCCCATGATCATTGCGGCGCTGATTCAGAATGTTAATCCAAAGATGCAGCGGATTTACCGGGCACTGATCTTTATTCCAATGATCATGCCGCCAGTGGCCACGGCAACCGTATTTCAATGGCTGCTTCATCAGACTAACGGTCTTATTAACCATGTGCTGATTTCTGTGGGACTGATTGATAACGGCATTAATTTTTTTATGACCGAAGGTCTGGCACGTCTGATGATTGCCCTGATTACCGGCTGGAAGATGATCGGTTTTGCAACGCTTATGTTTAGTGCCTCAATAGGAAATATCAGCCCGGAATACTATGAGGCTGCCAAAATGGACGGCTCAAGGGGAATCCGCAGATTTATTGATATTACAGTGCCGATGCTTTCGCCGACTATGATGCTGATGATTATGATGAGTATCCTTTTTGCAAGCCAGTGGACGTTTGCATATATTGATGTTATGACTCAGGGCGGGCCTTACGGAACGACTACCAATATCTATTACCTGATATACAAATATGCTTTTGGAAATTCCAATGTGGGCGTCAGTGCCGCCGCATCGCTTGTATTTTTAGTGGTGTTTGGAATTATAGCGCTGCTTTTGCAGAAGCTTTCCAGCCGGCTGGCATTTTATGATAATTAGGATGAGGTGAGCATATATGACAAAAAAATTATCGCGCCTGGCGCCCCATCTTGTACTGATCGTTCTTGCATTTTCCGCAGTGTTTCCGCTGTACTGGATGTTTATTTCATCACTTAAGGGAAGCACGGAGATTCTTGGATTTGACCTGATTGCGGCGCAGCCGACTCTGAAAAACTATATTGATGCTTTTACGACCGTTCCGCTGTTTAAGATGCTTTTTAATTCTGTGATCGTCAGCCTGGGGACAGCGCTTGTTCAGCTGATTGTCGCGGTACTGTTTGCCTATGCCTTTATGCGCTGGAATTTCAAAGGGAAAAATCTTGTTTATGGTATTTTGTCTATTACATGGCTGATCCCGATTCAGGCGATTATGATCCCGAATTATGTGGAGGTCATCAATATGGGGATCAATAATACGCTTCTGGCGATGATTATTCCTCACTGCTGTTCGGTATTTGCCAATATTTCCATGTACCAGAACTTTAATTCCATGCCAAGGGCGCTGATCGAAGCCGCCCGTATGGACGGCAGCAGCGAGCTGCAGATTTTAAAGGATATTGTTATGCCGAACATGAAATCAAGCATTGCCTCTCTTGGCATTGTGCTGGTGATCACAGCATGGAATGATTATCTGTGGCCAACGCTTGTGGCCCGCACAGAGGATGTCAAGCCGATACAGATCGGATTAAAATCTTTCAGCGGTTCAGATACATATATGTGGGGAGCCTCCATGGCTGCGGCAACCATCTCCACGATACCGATCCTTGTCGTGTATATTTTTATGAACCGCCGTATTATCAGTTCTTTTATGAAAGGCGGTATAAAATAATGGGTTATCGTGCCAATGCACCAATGAAATTTGAGACAGCCAACAATATCCGTGAGCTGGGCGGATATGTTAATAAAGACGGCATCAAACTGAAACGTCATCGTCTGCTTCGGGGCGGAGACCTTTCACTGCTGACCGATCATGAGCTTGGTCATCTGGAGCAATATGGAATCAAGACAAGTATTGATCTGAGGATACCTAAGGAAAAAGAGGCGGCAGATCCCTTTAATAAAAGTAATCACCTTGTATATCATGCGATCCCCATTGCCGGGGCGGTTGATCTTAAGATTAGTCCGGACAATATGCTTTATGCGCTCTATATCGACATTCTTGAAAATCATCAGGATGCCCTGCTTCGGGAAATGAAGATCATTGCCGGAGAAAAAGAGGGGATTATCTTTCACTGTACAGCAGGAAAGGACCGGACCGGAGTGACAGCGATGCTTATTTTAGCAATCTGCGGCGTATGTGAGGAACAGATTATTGCGGATTATGCTGCATCCGGTGAAAACAATCGTGAAGTGACCAGGCGGCAGCTTGAAAGCTTAAGAGAAAACGGGCTTGATAATGTACCTGTGGAAATTTTTGAATCTGCCCCTGAAACAATGCGCAGAACACTGAATTATCTCAATGAGCATTATGACGGCCCTGTAAATTATGTAAAAACGATCGGTATGACCGATGAAGATATTGAAAACATTCGTGCAAAAATGCTGGAGGAATAGGTTAAAATGGGTAATATTCAGATTAGGGATGTGAGTAAGTCCTTTGATAAGACTAAAGTATTAAAACACATCGATCTTGAAATACCGGACGGCTCCTTTACGATCATTCTCGGGCCTTCCGGCTGTGGAAAATCCACATTGCTGCGTATTTTAAGCGGACTGGAAACAAGCGATGACGGAGAAGTATGGATTTCCGGAAGAGATGTGACCCGTGCTGAGCCAAAGGACCGCAGGGTCGCCATGGTTTTCCAGAATTATGCGCTTTATCCGCACATGAACGTGTTTAAAAATGTTGAGTATAGCCTAAAGATAAAAAAGGTACCAAAGGAAGAGCGCAGGACAAGGGTTATGGAAGCGCTGAAAACCGTGGACCTTGAAGATCAGGTGAAAAAGCTTCCGGGCCAGATGTCCGGCGGACAGCGCCAGCGAGTCGCTTTAGCCCGTGCAATCGTCAAAAAGCCGGATGTATTTTTAATGGATGAGCCTTTGTCCAATCTGGATGCCAAGCTGAGAAACCAGATGCGTCACAGTATTTTAAATCTCCACAAAAAGCTTGGCACGACCTTTGTCTATGTGACACATGATCAGACAGAGGCGATGACCATGGGGGATAATATTATACTTTTTAATGAAGGACACATTGTTCAGCAGGGCACACCAAAAGAAATGTATACAAATCCCAATCATATTTTTGTCGCCGGATTTATCGGAAATCCTTCTGCCAATATTATCAGGACTTCCTTTGGCTACGTCAGCATCCGTCCGGAAGATATTGAGATTAATACAATATCCTCAGCGTGCGGCCAGGAAGCCTATGAGCTTTCCGGAACAGTTAATGTCAGCGAGCCTATGGGAAGCGACATTCTTTATGATGTCGCCACATCACTGGGACAGCTTCATGTAAAAGCGGAAAATTCATGGAGCACGGTACCGGAAAAGCTGATTCTCAGGGTACCAAAGCATAAAATTCTGTATTTTGATGCGGATGGAAGGCGGATTTATGATCCGCAGGAGGAAGTAAGGCTTTTTTCTCAGATGATTGCGTGAAATCAGAAAAAATATAACAATATGAAATGCAGAGAATCCCGTTTGGCCGGATTCTCTCTTTTTTGTCATCTGATTTATGCAAAATAACGAAAAAAATAAATTATACTGCATAACCATATACATATTGACCATGCTATAATGTAAATATAGTAAAAATACACAAAGGAGGAGATAAAAATGGCAAAGACGTTGGATGAACGGATGGAAATCGTCAAAAATATTCTTTTTGGACAGCCCGGCGCCCTGATGACAAAACCGCTTAAGGCCGGAACCTTAAAGAATAAAACGATTGCCGGCTGCTGTACCGGTTATTCCTTTGAAGTGGATAATCTCAGTTACAGAGGTGTGTGGGTGTCTACTCTGGAAGGAATAAAGGTTATGGTTGATGGTGAAGAAATTCCACAGGAAAATATGATGCTCTGCCTGAAGGGAATGAAATTTCCAATCTGCGATCTTGAAAGTCACACCGAAGTATTCTGGGGGGCAAGAGACTGCTGTGTGCTCAGCGTTAATAAAGTCGGGGGGCTTTGTCCGGGAGAGCATACGGTAGCGATTGAAATACTAAAACGGGCGGATTTCGGACACTCCTATGGTGAAGCCGGGGAAGGCTATGAAAATGCCACAGAGTTCCACAATCCTCAAGTCATACGAGATGAAGCTGTTTATACGATCTGACGGGGGTGACGGCTATGACAAAATTAAAGCATAGTATTACATTATATGGCTTTGGATTTCACTATATAAGAGGCGAGTATTCTCTTGAGGACGTGCTTAAAAAAACAAAAATGTGTTATGACGTCGTTTATGGATATCGCGGACGCTGTTTTTTTAAGACGTAGCGCGTTATGAAATGTTTGCGCCAAATTGCATTTTGGGTGAGACGGCTAATTAGACTGCGTCGTCTTCGCTAACTTTTTGAGCTCTTTTAGATGAGCTCGCATGCGATGGAGTACGCATTCGTAATTAGCACCCTCAGCTTCCATGCTGCGGGCTATACTGCGAAGAGCTCTATCTTGTTTTTCTTCTTGTG
>CASFBR010000160.1 GCA_949292795.1 uncultured Eubacteriales bacterium | reverse complement strand
CATTATAAAGCATCAGCAAACGATCCAGACCATCGGCGAGGAGCTCTCGGCACATATTAACTATGATTCACCGACATTGAATCTTTACAGCACGCTGATGTGGTTCTCATTTATCCCGGTCATTAAAAATCTCATTGCAGGGCACGGTGCTTCTTCGGAGGAGATTCTTGATGATGTGATTCTTGAAACGTTCCGCAACAGCTCTCTTTCCATATTTGATGTATTTAATTCCAAAAAACTAAACGCTCAGAACTGAAAGCTGAGCGTATATCGATCGGGTAGGGGAAGCGTCCTCTTCCCCTACCCGATCATCGCGATACCCCGCTCATCTCGTGGCATTGCCACTCGATGACCGTTGCCCGTCGGATGCCCGCCCGTGCAAGCACGACGGATCTTCGCTTCGGTCGGTGCAGGGCGCGTGCCACCGGCACGCAGCACCACCCTCCGGGCGTATCGCGCAAAAAACAGGCATCGTTATGGGCTTCCGGTTTGAACCGGCAGCATACGATGCCTGTTTTATTTCACATTTCAAAGGATTGCTCTCACAGGTCAAGCGTTGCATAAACCTCCGCAGGAACGTAGGCTTTGACAAAAATCCCCTTATCGGTATATTCTTCTTCAAGAAGCTGTCCATACTTGCGGATCAGCGCGATCTTCGACGCATCCCTGTAATCAAACAGATGCTCCACATAAACCCGCTGCTCTCTTAAAATACGCTCGATCGTACCGGTAAGCGCCGTCAGTGTGCCCGCATCCTTCGCACTGATATAAACAACCGCACGGGCATTGGGGTCTCTCAAAAGGAGCGTATCATTTTGCGGTGTTCCTGTATCCGCCGTTTTCTGTGCCCGCACCACATCCATTTTATTGAAAGCCGTAATCACGGTCTTATCGGTAATATCCAGCTGCCTGAGCGTATCATAGACGACCTGCATCTGTGTCTCCATCTGAGGATTGGACGCATCTACCATATGAATGATCATATCCGCATAGCGGGCCTCCTCCAGCGTGGAGCGAAAGGCATTGATCAGGTGATGAGGAAGCTTGCGGATAAAGCCCACGGTATCTGTCAGCAAAATCTGCTGTCCGCTTTCAAGCACAAGGCTGCGCGTGGTCGGGTCCAGCGTTGCAAACAGCTTATCCTCCTCCAGCACACCGGCATTGGTCAGCGTATTTAAAAGGGTAGATTTTCCGGCATTGGTGTAGCCGACGATTGCGGCCACCGGCACCGGATTTTTACTGCGCTGCTTGCGCGCCACCTCCCGGTGCGCCACAACCTCTGCCAGTTCTTTTTTAAGATGTGAAATGCGTTCCTTGATCAACCGGCGATCCATTTCCAGCTTCGTCTCTCCGGGCCCCCGCGTTCCAATGCCGCCGCCAAGGCGCGACATTGCCCGTCCGAAGCCCACAAGCCGTGTGGCGCGGTAGCGCAGCAGCGCCAGCTCAACCTGAATCTTGCCCTCACGGGTAGATGCCCGCTGCGCAAAAATATCCAGGATCAGCAATGTGCGATCCATCACCTTCACATCAAGTGCCTCTGAAAGATTCGCCATCTGCGCCGGAGAAAGCTCATCGTCGCAGATCACCCCATCAGCTCCAAGTTCTTTGATCATTATGGAAAGCTCCTCGATCTTTCCCTTTCCAAGATAAGTACCCGGGTGGGGCGCCTCCCGGTTCTGGATCAGCCGCCCGAGCACGGACGCACCGGCGGTCGCGGCCAGATCGCCAAGCTCATCTAAAGAGCTTTGTGTCTCCTCTATGCGATTCAGGGCGATCCCTACAAGAATCACCTTTTCATGCACATCATCGGTTGTATAATATTTGTTCTGAGCTGTTTGTGTCATACTACTCTCCTGTTCCAATCGGGGTACTTTGTGCCGTTCCGATCTGGGTACTTTCCAAAAATGTCAGCTCATGCTGGCCCCTGGCATCGTCGGGATATTTCTGGTTAAAGGCTTTCATCTGTTCATACGCCTGTGCCCACTCTTCCTGATACTCCAGCGCAACGGCTGCGTTAAACATCAGCTCCCGGTCCACAAGCCGATCATTTAAGGCAAGCCCGGTCTCAAACGCAGTCTGTGCATCCGCGTACCGTTTAAGGGCCATGAGACACAGACCGTACTGATTATAGGCGGCCGCATTGGTCGTATCTGCGGCAATATAATTTTCATAGTAGCCCGCAGCGCTTTCATAATCCCCCTGCCGTTCATAGGACTGGGCAAGTCCCAGATATGCATTGTTATATCCCATCTCAAGCGCCTTATTGAAGGCATCTGCGGCATTGGCATAGTCCTCCTGGTACATATAAACAATACCCCGGTTGGAATAGTCCTCGCCGGTTTTGCCGCCGAGATTTAAGGCATCCTCCAAAATACCGGCCGCCTCCTGCGATTTATCCTGTGCCATGAGCACCTCATACAGCGCAAGGTAGATTTTATAATTCTTTTTGCTCATATTCAGAGCAGTCTTTAAGTCAGCCTCCGCCTTTTCATTATCGCCGGCACTCTGATAGGCCAGACCCCGAAGCATGTATGCATCGGCATCCTCCTGATATTCAATGATCTGTGAATAGCTGTCGGCAGCGCCTACGGTATCTCCGGCCCTCTCCAGTGCTTCGGCCAGATAATATAAAAGATCGATCTCCGTCTCCCCGTAAGCATCTCCGGCATAGGAAAGCGCCTCCTTAAACAGGTCGGCAGCCTTGGCGTAATGCCCGGAGGACAGGTAAACAATACCGCTGCCCCGCTTCACAAGCTCCAGAAGATCCGGCCGGCTTGTCCCGGCCGCCGCCTGGTCGAAAGCGACTAACGCATCTTCATAGTTTCCAAGGGCTATGTATGCCATTCCTAGGTTTACATAATATTCCGAATTTTCTCCGTCCTTTTCAAGCGCCGATTCAAAGGCTTTGGCGGCGCCGGCATAATCACCGTCCGCATACAGCTTCAAACCGCGCTTATTGCTGCTGCTTCCCTGTGTATACATCACAATCAAAAAGGCGGAGCCAATAATAATACACAGCACAAGCGCTGCGGCAATAATCTTTAAGGAGCGCCCGGTCTTTTTCTTTTTGGGCTTCATCGTACGTCTGTGATCGTCATCCGCAAACTCTCTGGAAAGCTGGCTGGCTGTCGCCGGACGCGCCATCGGCCGGCGCTGACGGCCGGACGCACGGGCCGGCCTCCGGCCATTAGCTGCGGCTCTGTCCGCCTGCGGGCGGCGGGTACCTCCTGCGCCGCCTGCGTAACTGCCGGACGGACGCCGGGCGCTCTCCGCTCCGCCTGCATGACTTCCGGATGGGCGCCGGGCGCTCTCCCCGTCTCCTGTACGACTGCCGGATGGACGCCTCTGGCCGGTACTTTTCGCCCGGTCAGAAAGCGCTTCCGCCCGCATCCGGGCGGAAGCCGCACGGGCCGATGACATGCGTGTTTCCCAGTCGGTTTTTGGAAGTATGGAATCCAGTGTCTGGTCATAGGCATCCTGTGTCCTTTGAGATGGCGGATGCATACGTTCATTTTCTGATCTATTTTCCAAAAGAACACCTCTTTCGCATTTTAAAACTGTATTATCATTATAGGGTGTCTACTGGCAAATTGCAAGCGATAATATGCATGATCAAAAGGCCCAGACTAACCCCTGCATCTCCTGGAAAAATAAAGGACAGCAGCGCGCATAGGGCGCCTGAAAATACTGCCAGTACATGATGCATCGCCGTATCTTTTCCCGCATTTTTGTAATCATTGACAAACCAGACGGCGCCCATAAAAATGACCGGGCTCCATAAAAGCTGTCCGCCCAGGACTGCGCAAAGCCATTCAAAAACAAGTAAAAAAAAGACTGTCGGCCACGGCACAATAAGCATATCACCGATCATATACAGCCATGCTGCCATCCATCCGGCATCGATCCAAAGACTGTTAAGCACCGTCACATCCCCTCTCCCCGTAATGGCACAGGCACAAAGGCTGACCGTAAGTCCTGCCAGTACTGCATTGATTTTAAAAGCATGGCGCGCGGCTGCCGCCGCGGCCGCACATATTAATATCCATTTCCATGAAGGGATAGCAGACAAAGCCATCCCGGCGATCAGTCCATCGGTCAGTGCGCGCTTCCAGCCTGAGCCTTTAAACCATGTATGGACATTTTCCGGCCGCTCGCAAAACCACGCATCGACGGCAAACACACCGGCGCATACGCCGGCCTTTAAAAACACCTCAG
>CASFBR010000159.1 GCA_949292795.1 uncultured Eubacteriales bacterium | reverse complement strand
TCTGTCTGTCTGTCTGTCTTGAGTATACGTTGACGAAGCATTCCTTGTCAAGCCCCCTTTGCCAGAAAACTGTAAACAACCGAGTTTTTTTATATCCTTCTTTTGCTTTTATGGAAACAACTCATGGTATAATGATACCCAAAAAAATATTAAAAAGCAACTACTTTTTATGCATCTTTAATGATAATTCCAAGCATCCTGGATAACTCCAGGGCCTGCCACGGATTTACCGCTGCACCGGCCAGCTCCTCTAACGTATCGGAGAGCTGGACCGATGCCAGCTCGCTGTCGGAAAAGTCCAGCCCTTTAAGCTTCGTTTTAAAAAAGCCTGTCCCGATAAAACGGCATGTGTTTACAGAAAATGCTTTCAGCCGGCACTGGGAAAGCGCACCGTGACTGAAATCGCAGTCCCTGGCCTGTCCGTAATGAATTCCTGAGCTGTCGAAGTTGGCGTAGGAAAAATTGCATGCCTCCATCGTCAGATGGTTAAACTGTCCCTGCGCAAAACTGGTTCCCATTGCCTTAACGGACATATATTTGCAATATTTAAAATAGCCCCGGACAAAGCTGCTGTTGGAAAAATCGCAGTTTTTAAAAATCACATCCACAAAGCTGCATCCATCCAGCACACATTCCTCAAACCGGCAGTTTTCAAAAATAACGCTGTTAAATCCGATATGTCCGAAATCTGTGCCATACAGGCGCACATTTTTCAGCAGCACCGCTTTTATATCCGTCCCCTCATCCCAGGCCGTCTCAAGCAGCGGCATTATATCCGTCACCGGCTCCGGCTGCGTAAAAACTTTCGGCTCCTTAATCTTTACTGGTTTTTCCGCGGTCATTGTCCACGCCCCCTCTTCTAAGCATTTTAATTACACGGCCGCTTTTGTATCCGCCGCGGCTCTTGCGCGCTCTGCCCGGCGGCTTACTGCATTGCAATGCCCTGCTATATAGCGGCCGCCTTATGTTCACCGGCCGCCCTGCGCTTTAACCGCCGCATCCGCACAAGATAAGCGCTGATCAAAATCACATCAGCGCCGATCCATGCGGCCACCTCTGCAAAATAGACGCTCTCCTGTCCGAAGAAAAGCGGCAGGAGCAGCACAACACAAACACGCATGATCATTTCCACAATGCCGGAAATCATAGGCACGATCGTATCGCCCATTCCCTGAATGGTCGAGCGCGTCACATGAAGAATATACAAAATAAATAACGGCACACTCATAACAAACAGATAATGATACGCGACTGCCGTCACCTGAGACACTTCCTCAGGTGTTCCGGAAATAAACAATCTGAGGATCACGCGCCCGAAAACGATCATGACCACAGAAATCAGCTCTGAGGTGGCAAACGCCATCACAAGTGCCGACCGTATTCCCCTGGAAATACGGGAAAGCTTTCCGGCGCCAAGGTTCTGCCCGGTATACGTCGTCATGGAAAATCCAAAGGAGGTCGCCGCCACCTCAAGGATTCCGTAAAGCTTATTGGTCGCTGTAAATCCGGCGACAAACAGCAGGCCGAATTTATTAACAACCGACTGAATGACCATACCGCCGATAGAAATGATCACATTTTGAAACGCCATGGGCGCTCCGAGAAACAAAAGCTTCCCAAAACGTCGGCCGTTCAGGGCAAAATCCGACCGGCAAAGCTTAAGCACCTTAAGCCTGCGTATCGCCAGAAAGCAATAAAATGCCGAAAATACCTGAGCGATCACGGTCGCTGCCGCCGCGCTGGCAACGCCCATCTTAAAGCCCATAACAAACAAAATATCCAGACCGATATTGATCAATGCCGCGATGACCATCGCCACCAGCGGTGTCCGGCTGTCCCCCAGCGCCCGGAGCACTGAAGCCAGCATATTATAGGCCATAACCACGGCAAAGCCGCCGAAGGATACCCGAAGATAGCTCAGAGAATCTCCGAGAATATGCTCCGGCGTATTTAAAAAGCGCAGCACCGGCGCCGCCGCAAGCTGCATGATCACCGTAAACACAATCGCCATGATCAGGCTCAGCACATAAGAAGCCGCAACTGTTTTTCGCATACTTTCATAATTTTTCCCGCCAAACTGCTGGGCGATCAAAATGGAAAAGCCCTGGGTAAACCCGGTGGCAAGCCCCACGACCATCCAGTTAAACCAATCCGCCGCCCCCAGCGCTGCCAGTGCGTTCACACCGATCCCCTGGCCGACGATCACGGAATCCGCCACCGTGTAAAGCTGCTGAAAGACATTGCCGACCATCAGGGGCAGCGCAAAAAACAGTAAATTTTTCCACGGAGTTCCCGAGGTCATATCCTTCACATGTGTACTCATTGATTAAACACTCCTGTCAAAAAATTTTTATTCTCCGTTCGCCGGTTTCTGTAATCCGGCCGGATAAAAGGCTCCTGTATTTTGGATTCCGTAAGTATTTTGTATATTTCCGGACAGCGGTAGGCATTTCCATGCACCTCTGTACTCCGGTACGCTCTCAGTTCGTCTATCGGGAAATCCGCCACATAAATTCCCTCTCGCTCCCCGGCCTCAATCACCAAAGTATCTCTTGAAGACGATTCGCCCGTCCGGTAGGCAATGCCGTCAAAAGCCGAGGAATGGCCGTTGCAGTCCGGCTGTCCATACGGATAATTGGCAGTAGCAATACCGGTCATATTCTCAAAAGCCCGTGCGCGAAGCTGCGTCAGACGGTTGATCTCCATAGGACAGGCATTGGGAACCAGGATAATTTCCGCGCCTTTAAGCATAAGGATGCGGGCACTTTCCGGGAACTCCCGGTCATAGCAGATCATTGCGCCGACCTTAACATTTCCGGAAGCCGTATCAAGATCAGCCACATAAAAGCCGTCGCCTGGAGTCAGACGGCATTCCTCGCCAAAGTCACATGTATGTACCTTGGCATAAGTAAGCACCCGATTTCCGTACCGGTCAAACAGGCACATCGTATTGCGTGGCAATGGTTCAAAGGATTCAAGAAATGTAATTCCCACAGCCATATCAAGTCTTCGCGCTTCCTCCGAAAATGCGCGTACAAATGAACTGTCCGCAGAAACCGCCAATGCTTTAAGCTGCCTTATATCCTCCGGAATCACATAGCCGCTGCTCCACATTTCCGGAAACAATGCCAGATCCGCTCCCATTTTCTTTGCTCTGCGGCAATATTCCAGCCCTTTATCCCGGTTTTTCTCCAGATCACCCTCCGGCATAATCTGAAGCAAAGCTACCTTAAAACTGTTCATTCCATCACCCTTTCCCGCATGAGACCCTTCATGCGTTCTTTCTGTAAAGTAGTATATCTTATTAATGCGGCAACATCAATGCTGTCCTGTCGATTATCAAAAATAACTCCTACTTTTAAAACCTGCGGCTATCCTGTATAATAAAGCTATGAGCACCATTCATCTGCCATAATGCCAAAACATGACGAAACAGATATATCGTCACGAAAAAGGAGGAGGTCAATCATTATGGATTTTAAAGTTTTGCATGTAGGAATCAGCGTTTATAACATGGATGAATCGCTGAAATGGTATGAGAAAAATCTGGGATTTAAGCTGGTCAATGACAACGGCTTTGTCCCCCCGCTGAAAGCCCGCGTCTGCTTTATTCAAAAGGACGATTTTCAAATTGAACTGTTTGAATATGAACAGCCGAAAAAGCTGCCTGAGGACCGGCTGATGCCAAACAGCGATCTGCAAACGGTCGGCACCAAGCATATAGCCTTTGCCACGGATAACATGAACGCACTGAAAGAAACATTTGCCGCTAATGGCGTTGATATTGCTCATGAGGTCATGATGGAGGGCAACCAGGTTCTGTTTATCCGCGACTGCAACGGCGTGCTCATTGAATTTATTCAGCAAAATTAGGGAGGGTTTTACAATGTCGGAAATGGTAATGAACAAAACATTAATTATTCATCATATTAATGATGTGGACAATATTCCTGCAATGGAACGCTGGTTTGTCCATCATCACTGCCCGGAGGTTATGGCTCAGGAACCATGGCTGACCCGGTATGTCATGTTTCGCGTCATGCCGCCTGCCGAAGGCATGAAGGAGCTGTTTTTTATGAATTACCGGGTTCATGAAAATTTCGGGCTGAGCGTGGAGGGACGCCGCAGTCTCCGGGGCCTTCTCGGAATGACACCGGAACCGGTGGACAATGCCATGACCGTAGCTATTGCCAATGTACCCGCTGAGCCCACGGAGGATTTTTTCGGTCAGACAATGAACCACGCCGGAAAGACGTTTATCCGCTTCGTCTACATGATGTCCTATCCGAAAGGCGTTTCCCGCGAGGATGGGGAACAATGGTTTCTTCATACGTTTGCGCCGGAGGCGTGTACACTTCCAGGTCTGCTGCGCTTCTTCTCCCATAAAGCCTACGACCGGCAGTATCCGCCTATCCCGCTTCCGGAAAGCGGCGATGGACCGGAATTTGTCGATGTCGGTGAGGATAATATTTTCTTCCACCGATGGGATCGTGTATGCGAAATGTGGTTTGAAAACAATTCCGCCTGGACAAATGCCTTTGTTAAAAATCCTCCAAGCTGGACAGTACCCGCCTGGGCAACACGCGACACCTTCCCGTTTGTAGAACCGGGAAAGGATTTTGTCTGCACAAGCCTTTTAGAACGTCCGGATCAGAATATGCTCAAGCATTATGACGGATGCATTTTCTAACGGACTGCCTGATATGGACGCAGGCCGTGCCAAATTGTTATATTTAAGGAGTCTTTTATATGAACACATCTCAGGAACTAAAAAGTCTGCTGGAACGCATTGACCGCCGCAGCTATCCTGCCTACAAAGATACCCGGGGAGCTTACAGCTTCCCCGGGTATGTCCTGTCTATCGACCATGTGCAGGGCGATCCTTTTGCTTCACCTTCAAGGATCAGCATCCATATATCCGGTCAAACGGCCGCCTTTCCCGTCCGCCTTTACGACCGCCCCTGGAAAAAGACAGCGTTGTGTGATACGCTGCTGCGCCTTTTTGCCGCTCAGGCAGACACGTTTTCCTTCAAGGCAAAAGGCTCCGGCAAAAGCGGTCTGATCCAGGTCAGCCGCTGCGGGCAGGAGGTGCTTGAACGCTCTGCCTGTACTATAAATGCTTCAACCGGTGACCTTACGCTCCGGCTGGAGGTGGGCTTTCCTGCCAGCGGGCGCACGATCAATGCCCGGGAACTCATTCGTATTTTTTATGAATTTCTTCCGGCTTGTGTCAGCAAAACACTGTTTTATAAGGCGCTGGATGCCAGGAAGCTAAACGCGGTGGCAGAGCTTGCCGAAAATCAGCAGGCAATCCGCAGCCAGCTTAACGCCCTTGGGCTTTGCGCCTTTATCGCCAACGGCTCCGTGCTCCCGCGGGCTTCCGGAATTTCCCAAAAGCCCATGAAGAATGCCGTCCCATTTACCTCTCCCAAAAGCATGGCTGTAACAATCAGCGTCCCATTTGGAAAGCCGGTCACCGGTATGGGCATCCCAAAGGGCGTCACCCTTATCGCCGGCGGCGGTTATCACGGCAAATCCACATTGCTTGAAGCACTTGAGCGCGGCGTCTACAATCATATTGCCGGAGACGGACGGGAGTATGTGATCACAGATAACACAGCTATGAAAATCCGTGCCGAGGACGGACGGAGCATCCGCCATGTTGATATTTCCATGTTTATTAACGATCTGCCAAACCACAAGGATACCCGGCATTTCGATACTGAGGATGCCAGCGGCAGCACATCCCAGGCGGCCGGTGTAGCTGAAGCCATCGAGGCCGGAACAACGCTCATGCTCATTGACGAGGACACAAGCGCCTCCAACTTCATGGTCCGTGACGCGCTCATGGAAAGCGTTGTCGCCCGGTCAAGCGAACCGATCACACCGCTCATCCACCGCATCCGGCAGCTCTATGAAGCGTGGGGGATTTCCACGATCCTCGTGGCCGGAAGCTCCGGCGCATTTTTCGAAAAATCCGACTGCATCATCCAGATGGACAACTACCAGCCCAGGGAGATCACCGCTTTTGCAAAGGAGAAGGCACGGCAATATATGAAATACACCAGTACAGCCGAGCCCGCGGCGTTTTCGGGCGCCCCGGCAGCTTCCCGGCCGGACATACGCCCGGATGTATATGACGCTGCCTCATCCCGGCCGGATATACGCCCGGATGCATATAACGCTGCCCCTTCCCGGCCGGACTTTTCCCGTGTTATTTTGCCATCCGGAGGTTCGGACGAACGCCGCCGGTTTGAACGGACAAAAATCAAAGTCAATGGCCGGGACAGCATTTCCATAAACCACGAGACCATTGACTTAAGGTATGTGGAGCAGCTTGTGGACAGCGAACAGCTCGCAGCGCTCGGCTATCTTTTAAGCTATGCCGGAAAGCATCTGACCGACGGCCGCCGCACATTAACACAGGTCATCGATGCCCTGGAGGACATTTTATCCCGGCGCGGGCTGGCCGCCATATGTGAGAGCAATGTCCCTCCGGCCGGGCTGGCGCTGCCAAGAAGGCAGGAAATTTTTGCCTGCTTTAACCGCTGCCGCGGCCTTAAGATCGTTTAAAGCCCCAGGGCTATACCCGGCACTCCAACTGGCAATCATAGGGTTCTTTTTCGACATGATGCGGCTCGGGCTCTGCCGCTTCCACACAGCCCATGCTTTTATAAAAAGCCTGGCTTTCCACGGCTGAGTGCGCACAAATATACAGCTTCCGCGCGCCCCTTTCCCGGGCCCACGCCTTAGCCGCCTCAAACAGCGCCCGTCCGATGCCGTGATGACGCATGTCCTCCGATACATGAATGCTGGACAAATCCACATATTTATTGTCCCCGCCAAAAAGCTCCGGCTCCACGGAAACAAAGCCTTTAAGCTGTCCTTTGTCAAATGCACCGTACACAAGCCCGCCCCCGGCTATGGTATGCCTGAGACATTTTACAAGAAATGCATAATCCTGCGCACTCCAGTCATCAATAAAAGGCGCATTCCTGATCACCCATTGCCCCGCTTCCTTCCGCCAGCAGCGTGTAACGACCTGGCGGCGTATAAAATGCGCAAAAAGCTCCGGGCCGAGTTCGTCTATATTTAATTTGCGGTATTGGATCATCGTTTTATACTCCTGTGTTGGTTATATATTCCTGTGTTGGTTATATACTCCTGTGTTGATTATATACTTCTGTGCCGGTTATTATTGCGCCCACTGCGCAAATAATCCCTTCACAGCGGGATAAATCTGCACAAACTGACGGTACTTTTCTTCATATTTACGGACAAGCTCCGGCTCCGGTTCCACCGTATCCACGACCCGGACGATCGCCTTTGCAGCCGCCTCCACGGACGGGTATTCGCCGCATGCCACTGCCGCCAGCATTGCACCGCCCATAGCCGGCCCTTCTTCTGATTCCAGCAGATCCACTTTAATGCCTAAAACATTGGCCATGATCCGGCGCCAGAGCGGGCTTTTTGCGCCGCCGCCGCAGATTTTTGTCCGGGTGATCGGTATGCCAAGAGCTTTGGCCACTTCAAAGGAATCCCGCATGGCAAAGGCTACGCCTTCCAGTACGGCCTGGGTCATATCGCTGCGGGTATTATCCATAGTCAGACCGATAAACGTCCCCCGGGCGTTCGGATCATTATGGGGCGACCGCTCTCCCATCAGATAGGGCAGGAAAAATACATGATTTTCTCCAAGGCTTTCAATTTGTGCCTGCTGCGCTGCGTAATCCTTTGTCCCGATAATCTCATCCATCCACCACTTGTTGCACGACGCCGCGCTGAGCATACAGCCCATCAAATGATAATGGCCGTCCGCATGGCCGAAGGCGTGCAGCGCATTATGCCCGTCCACCCGGAAATCACGGCTGGAAATAAAAATCGTCCCGCTTGTTCCAAGGGAAATGTTGCACATGCCGTCGCCCACAGTTCCGGTGCCAACCGCCGCTGCCGCATTATCCCCTGCGCCGGCCGCCACCTTACAGCTTTCCGGCAGGCCAAGCAGCCGCGCGGCTTCCGGCGTCAGCGTCCCGACAACCTCATAGCTTTCATAAATCTGTGCAAGCTGCTCCCGGCGGATATGGCAGATGTCCATCATCTTTTCAGACCAGCAGCGGTTTTTCACATCTAAAAGCAGCATCCCCGAAGCATCTGACACATCTGTGCAGTGGATGCCGGTCATTTTATAGGCAATATAGTCCTTTGGAAGCATGATCTTTGCAATTTTTGCAAAATTCTCCGGCTCATTTTTTTGCACCCACAGCAGCTTCGGTGCGGTAAATCCTGCAAATGCGATGTTTGCCGTATAGGATGACAGCTTTTCACGGCCAATGCCATTGTTGAGTTCATCCACTTCTTTTGCCGTGCGCCCATCGTTCCATAAAATTGCCGGGCGAATCACCGCGTCTTTTTCGTCAAGAATAACAAGGCCGTGCATCTGGCCGCCAAAGCTGATACCCGCCACCTGCGAACGGTCACAGTCCGCCGTCAGCTCATGGATTCCCTCAACGACGCCATCCCACCAGTCCGACGGATTTTGCTCCGACCAGCCCGGATGGGGAAATGAAATCGGATACGGCTTTGATACAATTTTCTGAATTTTCCCGGAGCCTTCCATAAGCAGCAGCTTTACCGCTGAAGTTCCAAGATCGACACCAATATATAACACCACCAATTCCTCCTGTTTCTTTTAATTTTTGTTTATCCATAATTGAGCATTTATCTGCATATGCGGCGGAAAGCTTCATCCGCAGCGAAACGCGAAATGCATAGCCAAATAGTCTCTGCCTCCGCCATGCGGACGAACAGGGCGGAT
>CASFBR010000158.1 GCA_949292795.1 uncultured Eubacteriales bacterium | reverse complement strand
TAGGAATAGCAATAATGCATGCCGATGCGTTTCATCACAGCCCCGCTTCCTGGATTATTCCGGTCGTGGGTCGCTGTAATATATGGAATCCCGTCTTTCTTTAATAATCTCAGCACCGCGCGTCCAGCCTCACTGACAATGCCCTGATGCCAGTATTCCTCACAAAGCGCATACCCGAAGTCATGGCTTTCGTCATCACTGGCGTGAACGTAGCCAATGGGAACATTATCCGTTTTTAGACAGATCGCAAAGCAATATTTTCTGTTTTTCATCCGCATTTCAAAAAAATTCCGGGCCTCGTCCATATCTTTAAGCGGATACCATGGAAGAAACGTATTGACCTTCGTATCTGACAAAAGCTTGTAGATGGCTTTTATATCTGTTTCTTCAAAATGCCTTAAAATCAGCCGCTGTGTTTCAAGTTTTTTATGCTCCATATTTACTCTCCTATATTTCCGCCAGACTTTCTATGCCGGGTACACAGCAAAAAGGGATGTCCCCATCTGAGGCATCCCTTTTTGCATCGGCCGTTCACACCGCACCAAACTGCGGTACGGCGATCCTTTTATTTCCACGGCAATGCGCCGCTCGGGCTGTCTGCATCCCCATCTGGCTCATTGCTGCATACCCGTCTGGCTCATTGCTACATACCCGTCTGGAGCACGTCTGCATACCCGTCTGGCAGCTGCCGCGCTGTGCACAGTATATCGGTCAGTTAAAAAATTTTTTAATGTAGTCATAGCTTGCCTGGGCGCTGGATACCGGATCGAGCCGGGAATAATCCTGCTCAATGATCAGGTACTGCACACTGCCGATTTCCCGGGCCTTGTCAATAATTCCGGGGATGTCAAGCACACCCTGTCCGACCTCGATAAACTCGTCCTTCTTCGCATCACTGAACTTTTCCTGGCCTACAAAGCCCTCATAGCCAGCCAGCAGGTCAATGTTTGTACATTCACGGCTTAAGTCCTTCTGATGAATCAGGATGCACCGGTCTTTGATCTTGTCCAGGTAGGCTACCGGATCAACACCGCCGCGCTTTACCCAGAACGTATCAAGCTCGATCTTTACCCAATCCGGGTCTGTATTGGCAAGGAAAATATCAAGGACATGTTCGCCGTCAAACTTCTGGAACTCCTGGAAATGATTGTGATAGATAAACTTCACACCGTAGCTTTTGCAGATTTTAGCCACATGATTGCAGTAATCTGCAAAACGGAGCACCTCATCGCGGTCCTTAAAAAACATCATCGAGACGGACGGGCCGGCACAATGGATTTCCATCGCATATTTTGCCGCCGCATCCCAGTTGAAATTGCAGTCAAGTGTCTCAGGAACATAGTTTGGCACCGGAACCGAAAAGGAGATCATATGCATCCCCAGACGTTCCATCATCTCATTCATCTCCTGAGAGGTGACATTGCGGATGCGGGGCTTTTCGCCGGACAGAGCCTCCGGGTCGTAGGAAGGAAATTCCACATTTTTAAAACCCATGTCCCCAAAACGCTTTAAACCGGCTTCAAGATCTTCTCTCAGATAATTTCTTACGGTAAATAACTGTAATCCTAATTGTAAGCTCATAACAGCTTCCTCCTGTTTCTATTTTCCTGCCGCGCCCTGCGCAGCAGCATTTTTATATGAAGGTTTTATCCCTTTACACCGACATTGGCAAAGCTTTCAATGAAGTATCTCTGTGCAAAAAGGAAAACAACGATCAGCGGCAGCAGAGAAACCGTGGCGCCGGCCATAATCAGCGCATAATGGGTCGATGAAGATTCCTGGAAGCGCTGCAAGCCGATGGTCAGCGTCAGCAGCCGGTCACTGTTAAGGAAAATCAGCGGATTAATGTAGTCATTCCAGCACCAGGAAAATGCAAACAGGATTTCCGTCGTAATACCGGGCTTGGCCAGCGGAAGGATGACCTGAAGGAAGGTCCTGAAATGGCCCGCGCCGTCAATACAGGCAGCCTCCGACATTTCCTTTGGAATGGACTCGAAAAAGCCGCGCATCAAAAATACGCCAAATGCGGAAAAAATTCCGGGTAAGATCAGTGCCCAGTGGGTATTGTTCAGGTTCAGTTCACCAAAATAAATATACTTTGGAAGCAGCATAACCTGAACCGGTACCATCATGGTCGCCAGATAAAGGCTGAAAATCACTTCCTTGCCGCGGAAGCGCAGACGCGCAAATGCATAGGCAGCCGTTGTGGTCAGGATAATATCGCCCAGCAGCGTCAGCGCCGTTACCTTAATACTGTTCAGATAATAGGTCGGAAAATTACTCTCGAACCAGACCTCATGGTAATTGGTAAAATTCCATACCTTAGGGATGATCCGGATTGGAAATTCCATAACATCCACTTCATTTTTAAAGGATGTGGAAATCATCCAAATGAAAGGGAAAATACAAAGCAATCCAAAAGCGACCATGATCACGGTCACAATAATCCGGCCAATAAGGTGTCTTTTCTTATATGACATCTGCTCTACTCTCCTTTCATTTTATATTTCGACCTTTTTGCGAATCTTCATCTGGATCATCGATATAATAAAGATGATCAGGAAAAGCACGACCGCAATAGCCGAAGCATATCCAACATTCTGTTTTCTGAAAGAGTAGTAATAGATCGCATACACAAGCGTATTGGTCGAAAGTCCGGGGCCGCCCTGTGTCAGGATATTGATCTGGTCAAATACCTTAAAGGAGTTGATGGTCGCCAGTATCGATACAAATACGATATTTGTTCCAAGCATCGGCACAGTAATGCGGAAGAAGGATTTGATCTTGCCTGCGCCGTCAATAGCCGCAGACTCATATACCTCCTGGGACAGACCCTGCATCGCTGCCAGGAAAATGATCATATAATAACCGACATCATGCCAGATCGACATAATGACCACGCTGATTAAGGATGTATCTGTACTTACAAGCCACTGCGGCGGATTGCTCACGCCGAGTGCGGATAAAATCGAGTTGATCGGGCCGCCGTCGGGATAGTATAGGATCATCCATACATAAGCCACGGAAACGATGGATGAAATATACGGCATAAAGCACATGAGACGGATCGGCACTTTGCAAAATACATATTTATTCAAAAGGCCGGCGATCAGCAGTGCCAGACAAATTGTTACAGGCACATAAATAATCGTATAAATGATATTGTTGACCAGCGAAGCGATGAAACGGTCATCAGTGGCCATCTCGGCAAAATTTTCCAGTCCTACAAACTTCAGGTCTGAGAAGCCTTTCATCGGATTCCACTCGGCAAAGCCAAGCAGGAGCGAACATACCGTCGGAAATAATACAAAAATGATAATACCGATAAAGTTCGGCAGCATAAACAGGTAGCCGGCCCGTTCTTCTTTCTTTTCAAGAGGCGTCAGCTTTCTTCTGAACTTCTTGCCAGAGGTTACGGCAGACATTGTCTTTCCACTTCCTTCCCAAAAATGTATGATAATTTTTTAGCGGCCAATACCATGACAGCCCCGCCGGACGGCAGCTGCCATCCGGTTTCGGGCTGTCAGAAAAGCTTGAACCGCTATATCTGATCGATCAATGTTTAATTACTGTAACTCTGCGATCTCCTCGTTCATGGCATCCGCAACGTTCTGCATGGTTGTCTGAGCATCCTGCTCGCCTGTGAAGAACAGGCTTTCATTTTCCTCAAGAGCATCCATATATGCGGCAGCGCCGGCCTGTAAAGGCTTTGTGCTGTGCATAGCCACATCGGGATCAAACAGCTTCTGGCCATCTTCAAAGGAAAGGCCGGAGCCTTCGATGAATGTGTTGACAACTTCATCATCAAAAGCGTCCATGTAGCACGGATAGTTTCCGCCGGCAGCAATATCAACTGCACCTTCGGTCACAACATACTTGATAAATTCATAAGCTTCCTGCGGATGCTCGCTTGTCGCTGCAACTGCAAGCATTGTTGCGCTCATGAACAGGTTCTTGTCGGATTCCACATCCTCGGTTGTTCTCGGGAAGTATGTAAAGCCGATTTCAAAATCATGCGGATAGTTTTCGGTATCCTTCATGTCACGGATCAGCCATGCGCCGCAGATAACCATTGCACATTTTCCGCCGAGGAAGTAGCTGTTGGGCATTGCCTGAGTCGCCTGGATTTCGGCATAGGACGGCTGAACACCCTGCTCATCCAGAGCCTTGCGGTCCTCAAGAATCTTTACGAACATCTCATCTGCCGCATTGGAGGTACCGTCTTCCTTAAAGAAAGGCGTTACCTGGGTAGCCGCATGGGACCACTCACCAGCCCAGTTATGATTGTAAGTACCATATCTCTTTTCTGTACCTTCACCGGTTGTCAGCTGTGCAGCCAGCTCCTTGTACTCATCCCATGTCCAGTCGCCTTCAGGATAAGCGATGCCAGCCTCGTCAAAGGCATCCTTGTTGTAGAAAACGCCGCCGACAGATGCACGGAACGGAAGGCCGTAGGTTACGCCGTCCCAGCGGCACCACTTGGCCATCTCGCCGAAGGACGCATCAAGATCAAGGCCATCGGCTTCAATGTACTCGTCGATCGGGGCAAACATACCGTTTTGCATACGGGTAAACTGGTCGCCGTCGCTGCATGGGAATACGTCGATGTCGCCGCCGCCCATCGCTAATACGTCCAGCTTATTCTTTTTATCGTTATTATCAGGGATCTGTGTAAACACAACTTCAATTTTATCCTGAGATGCATTAAAACGGTCTACCACATCTGCGGCACTGGCATCCCAGTCATAGTAGTTGATAACAACCTTTTCTCCAGAATCCCCGGCATCTGCGGCTGCACTGCTCTCTCCGGACACACTGCCCTCCCCTGCAGAACCGGAACCGCCTGCGGAATTACCGCCACAGGCACTCATCAGTCCTGCAACCATAGATGCTGATAACAAAACTGCAATAAATTTTTTCATTTTTCATCCTCCTTCAGGATCGATCGTTTCCCGCACCGGACATTCATCCGGTGCCGCACTATATTTACAGCTTCATTATATCAGCAAAATTCGACAAAGGCAATTCAGATTATTTTAGATAAACTCCAATTTTTTCATAATTTTTTTATATTTTCTTAATTTATTGAACAGACATTTCATTTAAAATTTTCTTTAAGTAATCCACATAGCCGGCAGCCGCAACATCTTCTCCGGCCACAATATCCACGCTTCCGATTACTCTGCCGTCAAGTATATAGTCCACGCTTCCAAGTACATCCCCGGCCTTTACCGGCGCACGGACAGGCGATGGCATATGCACCTGCTTTGTAATGCTTTCAAAGCTTTCCCCGCTGACGCTTAAATAGGAAAATGTACGGCTGTAATCACAGGAAACCACAGGCGATGTCCCGTTTTTTACAACCGCATCCGGAAGTGCCTCCGGCTGCTCATCCCGATAGAGCGTACAGTTGGCAAAGCCATAATTTAAAAGTGTTTCCGCTTCCGAAAACCGGGTTTTATAATCCGGAGCCGCCATGACTACGGCAATCAGCTCCACATCGCCGCGCTTGGCCGTTGCGGACAGGCAGTATTTTGCCAGGCTTGTGGAGCCGGTCTTTAAACCGGTACAGCCCTCATAGGATTTTAGCAGCTTATTCGTATTTGCCAGACCAAACTCAGACGTGCCCTGAGCAGTCACATGAGTAATGTTCTCCATCCAGATCGTCGAATAATCATGAATCTGCGGATGCTTTACCGACAGCTCCCGGGACATGACCGCCACGTCATGTGCCGATGTATAATGCTCCTGTGATTCCGTCAGGCCGCAGCAATCTTCAAAATGCGTATCATTCATGCCAAGTTCCTTTGCCTTCTGATTCATCTGATTGACAAATTCCGCTTCACTGCCGCTCAGATATTCAGCCATCGCTACCGAGGCATCATTGCCCGAAGCTACGACAATAC
>CASFBR010000157.1 GCA_949292795.1 uncultured Eubacteriales bacterium | reverse complement strand
TGCTAGCGGAGAAAGAGGGATTTGAACCCTCGCGCCGGTTGCCCGACCTACACCCTTAGCAGGGGCGCCTCTTCGGCCTCTTGAGTATTTCTCCGAATTCATAAAACCTTATGAACTTTTGCAGCAATCTCTGCTGCATGGACAATTATAGCTAAAACCCCATCTTTTGTCAATGGAAATTTCAAATTTTTTTCAATTCCTGAAGTGAACCTCGATTGCAAAACTAAATTCCACCCTTTTTTCACTCAGTATGGAATTTACTGGTTCTAAATCAAGACCTGAAGGAAAACGTTTATTTCCACTTTGAATCATCCAAAATAGATTTTAGTCTTGCTCTTATTTCTACTTCCATCCATGTTGCATTAGGTCTTATACTTATCTTTTTGACGGCTGACGGAAAGGACAGTTTCAAAAGTGTGCCGCCAGCACACTTTTGGCACTGTCCATCAATGCAGCTACCGCTGCGTCTCATTTCAACACATTACAAAATGAAACGTTTATTTTCTCCATTATGCTGGAAGTAAATGATACCGTACGCCTGATTTATTTCCTGTACTTTTTTACAACCTCGTCATAAAGATTACAGCCCCTGGTGTCAATGACTACAATCGCAGGCAGGTCCTGGACTTCAAGCTCACGGATTGCTTCTGTTCCAAGATCGTCGTAGGCAATGACGGTTGATTTTTTTATAGCTTTGGACAGCAGAGCGCCTGCACCGCCGACAGCGGCAAAATAAACAGCTTTATTCCGGACAATGGCTTCAATAACTTCTCCGGAACGCCGTCCTTTTCCGATCATTCCTTTAAGGCCATGATCAAGAAGCAGCGGTGTATACTTATCCATACGGCTGCTTGTTGTCGGTCCTGCGGAGCCGATCGGACGTCCCTCTCGCGCCGGGCTTGGGCCCATATAGTAAATAATATTGTTCTCCAGCTTAAAAGGAATTTCCTTACCGCTCTGCATTGCCTCATACATCCGCAGATGCGCCGCATCCCGGGCGGTATAAATCTTCCCTGTAATATAAACATAATCTCCTGCACTCAATGCGTCGATTTCTTCCTGGAGCATCGGTGCATGTACAATCATTTTATCCATATTGTATCCTCCTGTTATACAGGCTTCTTATTTTTCTGGTTCTATTCTTATATATGTAAGCTATGTCTTATATTTTCGCTGCAAATGTTGTGATTTATTTCAGATTTCTCTGACACAGTGACGGTTGACGTGGCAGCAAATATTAACCGCGACCGGAAGTCCGGCGATATGGGTCGGATATGTCTCAATGTTAACTGCAAATGCGGTTACAGTTCCGCCTAAGCCTCCAGGTCCGATGCCAAGATCATTGACTTTTTCTAACATTTCTTTCTCCAGCGCGCTCACATAGGGAATTGGTGAAGGTTCGCCGGCAGGACGGGTCAGGGCATGTTTGGCCATAATTGCACATTTTTCAAAATCGCCTCCAATACCAACGCCAATGACCATAGGCGGACATGCGTTTGGCCCTGCTGCATCTACCGTTTCAAGAATCACACGCTTGACGCCTTCGATTCCGTCAGCAGGCTTGAGCATTACAATACGGCTCATATTTTCACTGCCAAAGCCCTTTGGAGCCAGGGTCAGGCGAAGCTTATCGCCAGCCACAATGGAATAATGTATGATCGCAGGTGTATTATCCTTTGTATTTTCTCGGTGAATCGGGTCTTTCACAACCGATTTGCGCAGATACCCTTCCACATATCCCCGGCGGACACCTTCGTTGATCGCATCCTCCAACAGACCGCCGGCAATATGTACATCCTGTCCGATTTCCACAAAAAGGACCGCCATACCTGTATCCTGACAAATCGGGATCATATCCTTTCCTGCGATTTCCAGATTTTCCTCAAGCGACTGAAGCACCTGTCTGCCAAGCGGGGATTGCTCCGTATTGACGGCATTTTTTAAGGCGCAGGACATATCCGGAGAAAGAAAATGTGTCGCTTCAATGCACATTTCCCGAATGTTTTCTGTGATTTCACTGCAATGGATTTCTCGCATAATGATCTTCCCTTTCCTACTATAATGTATTTATGCTTCATCGGTTTTACTGATCTGTCCGTCCGAAATTTTCATGAGCTGCTCTTTTCATTAAACAAATTTTCATGAGCTGCTCTTTTCATTAAACGAAGCGAGCCAGCTTTCCATCTTTTCAAAATACATTCCCACATGATAGCCATCCATCAGCGCATGATGCACCTGTACTGAAAAAGGAAGGGTCAGCTTTCCTTCTTTATTCTTTATATATTTGCCCCATGAAATTCTCGGAATATTGTCTTTTCCGCCATGCTCGACCGTGCGGACAAAATGCGTATAATGAATCCACGGAATACAGGACATGTAAAGAATCTCCACCTCGTCTTTTCCATGCATGTAAGCATGTTCTGTTTCCCCGGCCATACGCTCGGCCTTTTCCTTTGCCTTCCTGCAAAAAGAACAGATGTCCTCTTCAAAGTCCTGCTCTACAAGATAAAACTGTTCTTCACCTTTAGGAAGATATGTAAATACCGGCGTCAGTGTCTCACAAAGCACCGGTTTTCCATCGACCAGGCGGTATTTGAAATTTTTCACGGACAGCGCATTTTTTGTAGCGCCGTAAATCATCGCGCAATAAAAAGACAGACCATTCGCTTTTGCAAAATGATACAGCCCCGTTACATCCAGTTCTGCACCTATGTTAATATAAGGAAAAACATAGGTTGAATATTTCTCGATCAATGGCTTTCTCGGCCATGTATCCACATCAATCCATTTCATCTGAACGCCCTCCTGATTTAAACCGGAAAACATTCCATGATGCCTTTTTCAACAAACATACCGCTTTACCGTCATCGTTATCCACATCCTGACGCGCCACAGGTGCCACTTGTCCACCAAAAGGCCCGTTGACGGCTTTAAGATCATCATTTTCCAAAACAATATGCTCCTTAAGCGCCACATTTCCAAAGCCCCTCAAATCCATCGTAAATGACACATCCTCGAAAAGATTTCGGTTGACAGCAAAAATGTTGACTTCGCAGTGTTCTTCATCATAGACAGCTACCGCCTCCACATCTGTGACATCCCCATGGCCGGATGTATCATGGCATCCGGTACTCAGCGCCGGTTCCAGCACAATGCCCCGCCCATAAACAGACGCGTGCATCAGAGGATAAAAGATCGTCTGCCGCCATGCACTGCCATTTTCAGGAACCATGATCGGCGCAATCACATTGACAAGCTGAGCCATGCAGGCAATTTTAACGCGATCCGCATGCTTCATCAGGGTGATCAGCATCAGCCCTACAAGAAGCGCATCTTCAAATGTATAAATATCCTCCAGAAGCGGCGGTGCCTGCTGCCACGGAAGATTTTCAATAATATCCTTATCCTGGGCTCCGGAATGAAACCAGACATTCCATTCATCAAAGCTGATTTTTATATTCTTTTTGCTCCGCTTTTTAGCCTTTACAAAGTCACAGACCGCGATTACAGAACGTATAAAACGGTCCATATCATCCGAAAGCGCAAGAAAATCCGCACTGTCATTATCTGTATTTCCATAGTACTGGTGCATGGAAATATAATCGACATCATCATAGGTATGCTCCAGCACCGTTGCCTCCCACTGCGGGAATGTCGGCATATGAAGATTGGAGCTTCCGCAGGCTACCAGTTCAATATCCGGATCGATCACCTTCATTGCGCGGGCAGTTTCACAGGCAAGCCTTCCATACTCATCCATTGTTTTATGCCCGATCTGCCAGGGGCCGTCCATCTCGTTTCCAAGACACCACAGCTTAAAGTCAAACGGTTTTGCTGCGCCGTTTTTTATGCGTAGATCGCTGAAATAGGTTCCGGATGAATGGTTGCAATATTCCAGAAGATCACACGCCTCCGTCACGCCCCGCGTTCCAAGATTCACCGCCATCATAGCCTGCGTCTTCGCCTTACTGCACCACTGTGCAAATTCATGAACGCCAACGGCATTGGTTTCAAGACTTTTCCATGCCAGATCCAGCCGACGGGGCCGCAGCCTGGCCGGGCCAATACCATCCTCCCACCGGTAGGATGATACAAAATTTCCTCCCGGATAACGCACAACCGGGATGCGCAGCTCTCTCACAAGTTTCAGCACATCGGTCCGGAAGCCTTCGGAATCCGCCTGCGGGCTGCCGGGATCATAAATCCCCCCATAAACAGCACGTCCAAGATGCTCAATAAATGAACCATAAATGCGGGGATCAATCACTGCTCTTTTAAAATCCTTATCTGCGGTCAATATTGCTGTTTTCATCAAAAAATCCTCCTAATATTTTATCGTCAGCGGCAATATTGCAGATTTTTGCCGCTGACGTTCCGTCTGTATACGGCCGAACCGTAGCTGATTTAATTTTACATGTTTCTTCTGGACTTTACAATGGCGAATTATTATAATAAGAATACCAATCATTGATTTTTAGGAGGGTCTATGAACAAAAAAAATGTCTTGAGAATCGTTTTATGCCTCACCGCAGCGGCATTTTTAACGGCTGGTATTCTTCAGGGCGAATTTCACACCACATGGACAAAGGCGATCCGCATCTGTCTGGAGTGTATTGGCATTGGCTAGAGTATCACTTCCTGTAAAGCGAAAATTGATCCAGCTTGCCAGCGCTCTGATCTATAACGCTCATTTAAAAGGCTTCGGTGACGCTTCGATTTATCAGGGCAAAATCAAAGGCGTCTGTGTCCCGGGATTAAATTGCTATTCCTGCCCCGGAGCCATTGCCTCCTGTCCGCTTGGAACGCTCCAGAATGCTCTGAGTAATTCTCCGAAGCGCTTTCCCTTTTATATTCTCGGCATCCTGATTCTTGCCGGGCTTCTTCTTGGACGGATGATCTGCGGTTTTTTATGTCCTTTTGGACTGATTCAGGAATTACTTTATAAAATTCCTCTGCCCAAGCTCAAAAAAAATAAGATCACACATATGCTGTCCTACTTAAAATATATCATCCTGCTTGTGTTTGTGATCTATATCCCGCTGTTTTTTGCATTTAAAGAGGGATTTCCTCTTCCGGCCTTTTGTAAATATATATGCCCGGCAGGCACACTTGAGGGCGGTCTGACGCTCGTTCTTTCCAATCCTTCACTGCGCTCTTTGGCCGGAGTCCTGTTTAGCTGGAAGGTATTTGTATTGATTTTGATCCTGGCAGGCGCCTGTGTGGTCTACCGGGTATTTTGCCGCTTTTTATGTCCATTGGGTGCCATATATGCGCTGTTTTCAAAAATTTCTGTTTTCGGGATTCAGGTGGATGAACATAAATGTACCAACTGCGGACAATGTGTGCGCCATTGCCTGATGGATATAAAAAAGGTCGGAGACAAAGAATGTATCCAGTGCGGTTCATGTAAAAATGTCTGTAAATTTGACGCTATCCACTGGAAGCACAGTAAAAAATCGGAGGTTTGATATGAAAAAGAAATTATTGACATGCATCTTATGCCTTTTAATCACCGCATCCGCAATGTTTGCAGGCTGCAGCAGTCCATCGTCAGGAAACGCTCAGGACAGCCCGGACCTTGCCGCAGATCAGACCAGCTCCGCCGGTTCGCAGGACGGCAATCGTTCTGAGGATGCGCCCGCTCAGGGTGACAGCAGCTCCGGTGATGCCGGGGAAAGCGAAACAGAGGAAGTCCCCGTAGAAGCTCCGGATTTTGAAGTAACGCTCGTAAGCGGCGAAACAGTGAAGCTATCGGACTACCGGGGACAGAAGGTGCTATTAAATTTCTGGGCTACATGGTGCGGACCATGTGTCAAGGAGATGCCGGCATTTCAGCGGCTTTACGAGGAATATCCGGACGATGTGGTCATTCTGGCTGTCAACTGTGGCGATACCGCGGACGAGGTGCGGGAATTTGCTGAGGAAAACGGCTATACCTTTAATATTGCCATAGATGAAGCGCTGACAGCGTCCAGCCTGTATCCGACCACTTCCATCCCGCTTACGATCATCGTGGATGAGGAAGGCTACATCAGCTACGGCTCCTATGGCGCCTATGGTGCAGATACGATGTATGAGCATTATAAAGAAATACTTGGACTAAACTAAACGCTCGGACGCATCGTCCCCATACTGTTGTACATTCAGGCAGACACCGGAAATGATATTTCTGTGTCTGCCTTTTTATATTTTATTTTATATCTTATTTTTTACTATATTCCTATTACATTTTTCATATTTTTTTCGGCATATTACAAAACTCTGACATTTATCTGACACTCGCCATCTCTGTATTGACGTTGATACTTTCTGTGTATAAAATTGAAGAAAAAAAACAGAAAGGTCGGGTATTATCATGTTTATTTATCTTCCCAGCTGCAATTTTACACAGTCATGTCCGGATAGCAGTAATAAAATAAAAAGCTATCTCTCTAAGCAGCAGGATGTCTGTGTTGCAGGCTGCTGCCGGGCAGCTCAAAAAAAATTCACCTCAAAGGATACCGTCATCACCATATGTCTGACCTGCTCTGCTATTACTAGAGAAGTTTCTCCTCAGGTTAAAGAAATCAGCTTTTGGGAATATGTTTTGACAGTTCCAGATTTTCCATGGCCTGATTTTCATGGAGAAGCCATTACTGTGCAGGACTGCTGGCGTGCGCGCAGGAATCCCGGACTTATGCATGCGGTACGGCAATGCCTGCAAAGAATGAATATACATCCCGTAGAAATCGAAGAAAATTTTGAAAAAACAACTTTTGATGGCATGTGGCGCTTCTCTGAAGCTCCAATCCGGCGCAATATAGGCATTGCTCCAAAATATTTCAGTGAAGTACGCGACCATGGAATTGAGCTTCTGCCCCCCAATGAACAGGAAGAACGGATGAAGCAATGGGTCGAGCAATATCAGCCCCCCCGTGTGGTCACTTATTGCAATGCATGTCTTACCGGCGTAAAAACAGGAGGGGCAGACGGCGTTCATCTGATGGAGCTTCTGACATCAAATATATCTTAATTATATACTATATTCAACCATCATATATACCGTATTCAGTCATCAAGGAGGTACAATGCATAAAAAAAATAAACATACATATTCGCACAGGAAAAAGAAAGCTTCCCTGCACCGGACTGCCGCTTTCCTGACCGCAGTAGTAATGATATTGGCTGCCCTTGTATGCGGCGCAGCAATCTACATCCATCATCTCAGCGGACGGCCAAAAACAGTGATCCATGCTTTAAATAACGAAAACGAATCCAAAGGCCCTACACAAAAACTAAAGCAGCCCTCAAGGGCCGACCGTATACATAGCCAGGCCGGGCCGGACATCAGCGCCCCGCAGGCGGTCACAGAAAAACCAGAGCATGAAAAAACAGCAGGGCTGCAAAAGCCAGAAAAAGAGAACACCGGTGACGGCAAGGATCAGCCTCAGGGCAAGACCGTATACATCACCTTCGACGACGGCCCTTGCAGCACAACGCCGCAGCTTCTTGACGTTTTGGATGAGTGTGATGTCAAAGCTACTTTTTTTGTCACAGCACAGTTTATGAATGACCGGGAACTTGTCGAGCAGATGAAGGAAATCCATCGCCGTGGCCATAAGCTGGCTGTTCACAGCTATACCCACGATTACAATCAGATTTACAGTTCTGTCAGCGCTTTTGTGGAGGATTATCAGAAGATGGACAACCTCATTGCCGAAGCCACCGGGACGCACAGCAAAATTTTCCGTTTTCCGGGCGGCAGCAATACCGGCTATAATTCTGCAATTCGTTCAGAGCTTTTGCAGGAGGTAAAAAACCGCGGCCTGATTTATCACGACTGGAATGCCTACGACGGTGACTGTGACGGATATACCGGCGAAAAGCTGATTGAACGTGCCGTTACCGAATGCAGCTATACGGACCGGTCCGTCCTTCTGATGCACAATATTCCAGGAAAAGAAACCGTGATCGAATCATTGCCTGAAATCATCAGACAGCTCCGTGAAGCCGGATATAGCTTTGATATTATGAGCGATGATATGAAACCAATCCAGTTTGTCTGACATATAAAACCGGTTCAGTTTGTTTGACACTTCCTTTGCTTTTTGATAAGATGAATGTATCAGTTCAGCCATGCAGCACGCGGCGTTTTGCCCTTCACAGCCGCATGGCTGAAGCTGTATAATCCATAACGAAGGGAGAAGGAAAAATGTTTTGTGTAAAGTGTGGTCACTTATTAGAAGATGATGCAAAATTTTGCCCGGTCTGCGGACAGCCTGTGGAAACAGAGCCTGCCGGACAAGATCATCCACAAAGCAACAAACGCTCAAAGAACACTCAGGCGATGCATCCACAGCAGCAAACGCCGCATTCACGGCAGCAAACGCCGCATCCACAGCAGCAAACGCCGCATTCACAGCAGCAAACGCCGCATCCACGGCAGCAAACGCCGCATCCACAGCCGGAGCCTGCTGCATCTGCTAAGAAGCCTAAAAAAAAGCCCAAAACCGGTATGATCATCGGTATTGCCGCCGGATGCCTGGTTGCCGCCATTGCGATTGCGGCCATTATCATTTTTGTCGGTCTTGGCGGAAACAGCAGCCAGGAAAAATATGCCGGATATATGGACGAAGGCCAGCAGTATGTTGACAGCCAAAATTATGGCGCAGCCGAGAAAGCTTTCTTAAAAGCCATCGATTCTGCACCAAAGCAAAAGGAAGCTTATATACGTCTGGCGGAAGTCTACGAACTCATGGGCGATAAAACAAGCGCGGCAAACATTCTTCAGGATGCCATCAATACCGCGCAGCTTAACGATGATGATGTTGCCGAAATTTCACAAAAGATCGTGGAACTCGGAGGAACACCAGATACAACAGCCATCGCTGATGGTGGAAACAACGCTTCCGGAGACGGTAATGGTTCCGGTGATGGCAATACCACTTCCGGCGGTAATGGCGCACCGGACAGCACGGGCAGTGATGATAGCAGTCCGGCAGCCCCGGTCACACCTCTGAACCGTCCTCAGCTTGCACCGATTGCTGATGACAGCAGTGACAGCAATAGCAGTGACGGCAGCGACAACGATAACAGTGACGGCAATAGCAGTGATGGCAGCGGCAGTGGTGACAGTGGCAATGATGGCAGCAGCATATCGGCATCTGTTCCGGCGTATACAGTCAATGAAGATTTAAGCAATATCACGAATCTGGAACAGTTTTATTTTCAGCCTGGCAGCGAGGAAGCCCGTCTTTTATCGGAGAACATGTTTTTTGTAACCTCTGGTTATAACAAGGAATTTTTTGAAACTTACGAATCCAACCGTTATTCGCTGACACCGAGCTTTATTACCGTAGATTCCATGATGCATACTTACCATCTGTACTTTAGCTACCTTATGAAAACAACGGAGCGTGATTATCTTTCCAGCAGCCTTTCAGCTTTAAGTCAGACAATGTTCGATGCAAGTATGGCACAGTATGAAGTACTTAAAGGCTCTGAGTGGGAAACCGCAGCACTGCGCAACGTTGCATTTTTTGCTGTCGGAGCTTCACTTCAGGGCATCAGTGTGTCCGCACCGGCCGAAGCCTCCGATGTGATTTTCAAGGAGCTTTCAAATATCAATGCGGCTTCCGCAATCAATACATCACCGCTGACCGGAACTATGATCGATTATTCGCAATTTGCCCCACGCGGATATTATGAAGGGGATGAACAGCTTGAAGCGTATTTCCGTGCAATGATGTGGTACGGACAGATCGGCTTTGTGCAGATTGAGGAGGAGCTTGACCGGAGCGCACTGCTCATGACGCTGGCGATGAATGGAGATGCATACAGCGCATGGGAATCGATCTATACCGTCACCTCGTTTTTTGCCGGGGCAAGTGATGATTTAAGCTACTATGAATATCTTCCCGCCATTGAAGCAGCCTATGGCGGTATTCCGGATACATCTGCGCTCATCGGTAATACCGGAGCATGGGAAAACTTCCGGTCAATCATCGCTGCCATGGACCCTCCGGCAATCAATTCGATTCCTACGGTTGATGATCATAACAGCGATACATCAAGTACAGAACAAAATAAAGGCTTCCGTTTTATGGGACAGCGCTTTACGATCGATGCTGCGATCTTCCAGAAGCTGATTTATGAAAATGTTCAGCCAAACAGCAGCGGAGAAAAACGTATGCTCCCGGATACACTGGATGTCGCCGCAGCTCTTGGCTCCGATACGGCCTATGATATTCTTAAGAGCCAGGGCGAGACAGACTACGCAAATTATACCGAAAATATGGATTATCTGCGTCAGAGCTTTGCAAATGCACCGGATACTCTTTGGTCCTCAAGCCTGTATTCAAGCTGGCTTTACACATTAAAGCCCCTTCTTGAAACTAAAGGTGAAGGTTATCCAAGCTTTATGCAAAGTACTCAGTGGGCCACAAAGGACCTTGAAACCTTTGCCGGAAGCTACGCCGAGTTAAAACACGATACCGTTTTGTATGCGAAGCAGGTCATGGCAGAAATGGGCGGCGGTGAGCTGCCTCAGTGGGACGACCGCGGCTATGTGGAGCCTGAGGTTGAGGTTTGGGCACGTTTTGAAAAGCTTGCCACAAAGACCGCAGAGGGCTTAAAATCCTACGGGCTTTTAAGTGCACAGGATGAAGAAAATCTTAACCGCCTGGCAGAGATGGCCGGACAATTCCGTACAATGTCTGAAAAGGAACTTGCCAACACATTGCTGTCAGACGAGGAATATGATCTCATCCGCAACTACGGCGGCAACCTTGAACATTTCTGGCTGGAAGCTTTGAAGGATGAAGGTGAAAATATTACCTCCGGCGATTTTCCGGCAGCTATCGTCACGGACATTGCCACAGACCCCAATGGCACATGCCTTGAAATCGCGACCGGCAATCCTTCAACTATCTATGTTGTAGTTCCTATTGATGGTGAGCTTCACATCTGTGAAGGTGCTGTGTACTCTTTCTATCAGTTTGAACAGCCAATCGA
>CASFBR010000156.1 GCA_949292795.1 uncultured Eubacteriales bacterium | reverse complement strand
GATCATGTCTCTGGGATGGCTTCAGGGCTGGACGGCATACGAGATGCTTTTTGTCTATGCGCTGTCACTTCTGGCCTACGCCATTGCGGCCAGTATATTCTATGGGCCATGTATGATGATCGGCACCAAAGTGCTCAATGGCGACCTTGATCAATCGCTTGTAAAGCCCATGGGTGTTCTGACCTATGAAATCGTATCAAATTTTAATATCGGTTATATCAGTCATATCATGCTGGGTGTGACTCTTGTTGTAATTTCGGTCATTCATATCCATATGGCAATAACGCCGCTTGTGATTTTAAGTCTGATCGGTATTATCCTTTGCGGGGCGATGATACAGGCATCCATGTTGATTTTTGCATCTTTGTTCTGCTTTTTTATCATTAATGGGAATCCGATGCTGAACTTTGTTGTCTATCAGGCTCGGAACTTTATTCAGTACCCGTTAAATATTTATCCGATGGCCGTGCAGTTTATCCTGACATTTATTTTGCCATATGCATTTATTAATTTTTATCCGGTTGTTAATCTTTTAGGAAAAGAAGAACTGGCATTCGGCGGGCCTGTACTGGGATGGCTGATGCCGGCGGTTGCAGTAGTTCTTTTTGGTTTGAGTATCTGGGCCTGGAACCGGAGTCTGAGACACTATAATAGTTCTGGCGCGTAAAGGAGTAAAAATGAGTCTGATCGAATTTGAAAATGTTTCAAAAGAGTTTAAAATTGCCAACATTGAAAAAGGTGTTCTGGGAACCGTGAAGTCGCTGTTCCATCGGGAATATACAGTTAAAAGAGCTGTGGACGATATTAGCTTTCATATCGAACGCGGTGAAATCGTCGGCTATATCGGAGCAAATGGCGCCGGAAAGTCTACGACGATCAAGCTCTTATCCGGTATTTTATATCCATCTGCGGGACGTATCTGTGTCAACGGCATCTCTCCTTACGAAAAGCGTAAAATGAACGCACTTGGAATCGGTGTTGTTTTTGGCCAGCGCTCACAGCTCTTCTGGGATCTGCCTTTTGCGGATACTCTGAATCTTTATAAGAAGATGTACCGCATCCCGGATGCAGATTTCAGAAAGAACTATGACTACTTTATTGAGCTTCTGGATATGAAGGAATTTATAAAGCAGCCGGTGCGGCAGCTGAGCCTGGGGCAGAAAATGAAAGCCAATATTATGGTGTCGATGCTTCATAATCCACAGATTTTGTATCTCGATGAACCGACGATCGGGCTGGATGTAGTGACAAAGCGAAATTTAAGGGCGTGCATCCGGCAGATCAACAAGGAACGAAATACAACAATTATCCTGACGACCCATGATATGAACGATATTGAGGCTGTGTGCAGCCGGATCATCCTCATCGATCAGGGGAAAAAGCTGTTTGACGGGGATATGGATCACTTTCGGAAGAACTATGCATCCGGGGTGGAGTTCCTCTTAGAGTTTTCAGATACATATCCGGACTGGGTGCCCGAAGATGACTTTCAGCTGGCGGAGTGTTCAGACCTTAAATGGAAAATTATCTACAAAGGGGAGACGAAGGCTTCCAGTGATCTGTGCATCTATCTGATCAATAAGTATCATCCGGACAACATCTGGGTCAGCGTCCCGTCTATCGAGAACATCGTAGCTGACTTTTATATGGGCGGAGCGAAAAATGGATAATTCTGCTTTTACAGGCAGAGCGAAAGCAAATCAGGGTCCTGCATCTGAAGCTCAGATTCGGATCGGCCATAATCGTTTCTTTTTGTCTTTTCCTTTTTTCGTTCCGCGCCGGTTGTAGTCGTCATCAATGCGGGCTTTCCATGAAGAAGTAAGCGCTTCATTGTGACGGACGGCAGTGATCGCATCGCTTAAGACATCATAGTTTAACTGTGTGCCCGCATGATCTGCGTGGTAGTTTACAGCGCGGTCGCTGTGGATGCCAAAGTGGGCGGCTGTCTCAACGGCATCGATATTAGCGCCAAGAAATAAGAACTCCCAGCCATATTTCTGTTTTTCGTGCTCGATCATACGCTTGACCTTGTCGCTGCTGTAATAGCGGCTGGCATTCTCCATGCCATCTGTGGTGATAATGAACAGTGTGTGCTCCGGAATATCTTCCGGGCGGGCATATTTATGAATATTCCCAATATGATGGATCGACTGTCCAATGGCATCTAAAAGGGCTGTACAGCCCCGGACAACATAGTCTTTGTCTGTCATCGGACGGATATTTTGTATGCTTTCCCGATCGTGGATCACTTCGCATGTATGATCAAAAAGGACTGTGGATACCAGTGCCTCCCCCGGAGCAGCTTTCTGCTTGCGGATCATGGAATTAAAACCGCCGATCGTATCGGATTCCAGCCCGCTCATGGAGCCGCTCCGGTCAATGATAAATACGATTTCTGTCAGATTCTTTCTCATATGTATACCTCCTGAAATAAAATATGACCGTGAGGTTATTTACCTTACAGTCATATCTTAAGAAAAATAAAGGTCTATTTGGTCGCATGAAAAGCGACAAAATATCGAACCACTTATGATATACTATGGAACAGATAAAAAAGAACGCTTTCGGATGGGAACACCGGCAGGCCGGGATGCTTCAGGCTCCGAGCAGACTTTGATCGAACGCAAACAGCGCTTCGTTAATTTCAAAGATATTATAATTACCGCGTTCGATGAAATAGGCGATGATAATATCGAATTTGCTGGAACGTGACAGCGCAAAGCCGGCTTTCATCAGCAGCTCCCTTGTCTCGTCCACAGAAAGCTCAAGGGCAATGGCGAAGGCGAGTGCAGTCGGCTTACTTGGCCTGTAATGTTTATCACTGCGTATTTTTGAAAAAAGCTTGCGGTCGATGTTTGCTTTTTTATAGCATTGGGCATCGTTCATTCCGGATTCATCGATTTTTCGCAGGAGCATTTCCGAAAAGCTTTCATCCATCTGTGCCAGAGCATCATCTAAAGAATGCGGCGCAGCCGAAGCCAGAGCATAATCGGGCATATAGCGGTTTTGATTCTCCGGCCGGGAGGACGGGGATTCACGGATGAACATCGGTGTGCTGCGCATACGGTCTGCATAGCTGTCGGAATGCTCCGCTGCATAATGATCGTCAATATATTCTTTAATATCTGTAAACAGCCGGGCACTGATCTGATAGGCTTTTTTATCAAAGATGACGATATAAACGTTCATATCATTTTTCAGAAGAAACTCGCTGATGGTATCGACAGCAACCCGAAGCGCCTGATCTTTCGGATAACCGTATATGCCTGAGGATATTAAAGGGAAGGCGATGCTGCCGCAGTGATGTTCCTGTGCCAGCTTAAGTGCAGTACGGTAGCAGCTGGTGAGATGCTCCTGTTCCTGATGACCGCCGCCCTGCCACCGGGGGCCGACCGCGTGGATTACATATTTGCATGGCAGCCGATATGCCCGGGTGATTTTAGCACTTCCCGTCGGACAGCCGCCAAGCTTTTGGCACGCTCTGAGCAGCCCCGGGCCTGCGGCACGGTGGATACAGCCGTCTACCCCGCCGCCGCCCAGCAGCGATTCATTAGCGGCATTGACGATAGCATCGACATTCATTTTTGTGATGTCATTTCTGACAATCTGCAATGGCATGGAAGTCTCCCCCTTTTCCTGTGCGGCAGACAGCAGAGCCTTGTCAGGACAGTGCAGGAATCTGCCGGATATGATAGCGTGATGATTTTGATTTTATGGTACTATATGGATTTCAGACTGTCAACAGCCGGAACGATACGCAAGGAGGTATGGAAATGACAGATCATAATAAACATGTAAAATTAAAAGTGACGGAAGTTACGGGAAGCATTCCTCCGGCTCTCAGCCTTTATATCGGCTGTCTGACCGGCGGAGCTGTGGGCGATGCGCTTGGCTATCCGGTGGAATTTCTTTCGGAGAAGTCGATCTTTCGGCAATTCGGGCCTAACGGGATAAAGACATTGAAGGATGCCGGACATCCGGCAGTGATTTCCGATGATACACAGATGACCCTGTTTGCTTCCAATGGGTATATATACAGGCAAAGCCATCCTCAGATATGGGAAACCACCAGTCTTATGGACAGTATATGGCTTGCCTATGAGGAATGGCTTGGAACTCAGGGAGATACCAGCCGGATGGATAAAGACGCACCTAAAATGTGGCTTTATCGTGAGCCGGGGCTTCATGTGCGAAGGGCTCCGGGCAATACCTGTCTGAATGCGATCCGCAGCAGCAGGAACGGCGGAACTATGGAGAAGCCTGTAAATAACAGTAAAGGCTGTGGAAGCGTCATGCGGGCGGCTCCCTACGGACTGATGGCCTGCGACGGACTTAAGAAGCTTATGCTCAATGATGTGGTATATTTGGCCGGCCAGGATGCAGCGCTCACTCACGGGCATCCTCTGGCCTGGGGAAGCTCCGGATGGATGGCTGGAATTATTTATAATGCAGTACAGAACCGGTGCGGCAGATCGCTGGAGGCATGTATTCAGGACGTATCAGTGCCAGAATGTTTTGATCCGGAAGGCAGGCTAAAAAAGCTTATAACGCAGGCAATCCTGTTGGCAGGCGAGAAAACGGTATCTGATCTTGAAGGTATTCATAAACTGGGGGAAGGCTGGGTTGCAGAAGAAGCTTTTGCGATTGCTGTGTTTTGTGCGGTACGTTATGAGAACGATTTTGCCGCTGCAATCCGTGCGGCAGTTAATCATAAAGGCGACAGTGATTCTACGGGTGCGGTCTGTGGGAATATTCTGGGGGCATGGCTTGGAATAGAAGCCATAGAAGAAGCTTTTGATCTGGGAGAGCTGGAGCTTAGGGAAGTTATCCGGAAGGTGGCCGAAGAACTATGGGGATTCCGGTGTTAAATCACGGAATATGGATGGCGGCAGGCTGTCTGAGACAGAACAAAGCACGGATAATCACATCAGAATCACTGTAATAGTATTGACTTTTCGGCATGGCGGGAGTATGCTTTTAATAGTTGCACATGCAATAGTTGTATTAACAAATTGTAAGTGTCAGGGGGAGAGCATACTTGAAGAAGGTATTTTTTTATCTGCGTCCGCATGTCTGGCGGATGATTGCCGGGGTTTCTATTAAATTTATCGGTACGATCATGGATTTGTTCCTGCCGTGGATACTTTCCTATCTGATCGACGAGATCGTTCCCAGGAAAAATATGGCGGAGATTTTATTTTATGGATTTTTAATGCTTGTATGTTCCGTCATCGCGTGGGCGGGGAATGTCACAGCTAACCGTATGGCCTCCGGTGTGGCCAGGGATACGACTCAGAAGCTGCGCCATGATCTTTTTGAAAAGATTTCCATGCTTTCATGCCGGCAGACAGATGACTTTACCATAGCTTCTCTGGAATCACGCCTTACATCGGATACTTATAATATTCATCAGATGATCGGTATGATGCAGCGGCTTGGAATCCGTGCGCCGATTTTAATGCTTGGCGGGATTACGATGACGATGTTTATGGAGCCGGTGCTGACGCTGGTGCTCCTGGCTGTACTGCCTCTTGTCGGATTTACAGTTTTTTATATTTCCCGCAAGAGTATACCTATGTATACACAGTTACAGCAGGCGGTTGACCGTATGGTGCGGGTCGTCCGGGAGAATGCCTCCGGTATCCGTGTAATCAAAGCGCTCTCGAAAACCGGTTATGAAAAGGAGCGGTTTGATGCAGCCAATAAAAATATTGTCGGGAAAGAGACAAAGGCTTCTGTGACGATGGCGGCCAGCAATCCTTTGATGAACCTTTTTCTGAATGCAGGGCTGACTTTGGTTGTTGTTGTGGGCGCTTTCCGTGTCTATGAAGGGCAGACGCAGGCCGGGACGATCCTCGCTTTTTTAACATATTTTACAATCATTCTCAATGCGATGCTTTCAATCAACCGTATGTTTATGTTATTTTCCAAAGGACTGGCATCGGCGAAGCGTATCAGCGAGGTGCTGGATACGCCGGAGGACCTTCGGCTTCTGTCTAAAGACCATAAGGAGATGCGGGATCATATCACATTCGATCATGTATCTTTTGCATACCATACAGGGAGAAGCGAGGTTATATCAGATATATCCTTTCATCTTAAAAAAGGGGAAACACTTGGCATTATCGGAGCTACCGGCTGCGGAAAAAGTACGGTTATCCAGCTATTGATCCGGTTTTATGACGCAGATCAGGGAACGATCCGGATCAACGGAGATGACATACGGGGGATTCCCTCAGAAGAACTTCACAGAAAATTCGGTATCGTGTTTCAGAATGATGTGCTGTTTGCGGATACCGTAGAGGAAAATATACGTTTTGGAAGAACCGTTGGTGAGAAGGATATAGAGGAAGCCATCGAGTGCGCTCAGGCCCGCCCGTTTATCGACGGGTTGGAGGACGGACTTAAGAGCCGCCTTTCCATCCGCGGTTCAAATTTAAGCGGCGGACAAAAGCAGCGTGTTCTTATTGCGCGTGCACTGACTGCTCACCCTGAAATTCTGATTCTGGATGATTCGTCCAGTGCTCTGGATTATCAGACCGATGCACGTCTGCGCCAGGCACTTGGAAAAAATTTCAAAGATACAACGACGATTATCGTAGCTCAGCGGGCAAGCTCCATTCGCCATGCGGATCATATCCTGATGCTTGAAAATGGACGCACGATCGGATATGGAACCCATGATGAACTGATGGCTTCCTGCGAGCCTTACCGTCAGATCAGCATTTCTCAGATGGGAGGTGAGCGCCATGAAGCACACGGCTGAGACAATGAAAAAAGATAGAAATAAAGCGGATGATACCTCATTTTCTTTCTTTAGAAAAGGTTCATTTTCCGAGGAAGATGAAAAATACCGGAAAGAGAAGCCGAGGGACCGGCGTTATGTACTCGTACGTTTGTGGAAGTATTTGTACAAATACAAGTGGCTGCTGCTTCTTGCGCTGGTTCTTACCATTACAAGCAACCTTCTTGGATTGGTCGGGCCGATGCTTTCTGGTTACGCCATTGATGCGATTCACGGCCCCGGGGATGTGGACTTTCCCAGAGTATTTTTCTATGCGGCTCTGATGCTCCTGTTTTATGCGGTATCATCTCTGCTGACATACATTTTAACCCGTATTACGATCCGATTCAGTCAAAAGGTTGTTTATCAGATGCGCAAGGATGTTTTTGATACACTTATGGGGCTTCCCGTGGGATATTTTGACCGTACACAGACGGGCGATATAGTCAGCCGTATTTCCTATGATATTGATACTGTGAATGCATCGCTGTCCAATGATCTGCTGCAAATATGCACAAGTGTGATTACAGTTATCGGTTCTCTGGCGATGATGCTGATGATTGCGCCGGTGCTGGTGTCCGTGTTTGTGATTACGATCCCGGCATCTGTTTTTCTGACACGTTATATGACCCGGCGGGTACGCCCGCTGTTTCGCAAACGTTCAGCAAAGCTGGGAGAGCTTAATGGCTATTCGGAGGAGATTTTAAGCGGCCATAAGACGATCAAAGCCTATCATCAGGAAGAAACGATGATTTCACGGTTTGACCGGAAAAACACAGAGGCAGTGGATGCTTATTATAATGCAGACTATTATGGAAGTATGACCGGACCGTCAGTAAACTTTATCAATAATCTTTCGCTGTCTCTTGTAAGCGTTCTTGGAGCTGCCCTGTATCTTTTCCAGAAGATTTCTCTTGGAAATCTGTCCTCCTTTGTGCTGTATTCGCGAAAGTTTTCCGGCCCTATTAACGAGGCAGCCAATATTTTAAGCGAACTTCAGTCCGCAACGGCTGCCGCTGAACGCATTTTCCGCCTGATTGATGAAGCGCCGGAGCCGGAAGACGCACCGGATGCCGAGGAACTTACCACAGTGCGCGGAGAAGTGCGGATGGATCATGTGCGGTTTGGATATTTGCCGGGCAGGACGGTCATCCATGATCTGAGCTTTTATGCCGCTCCGGGAAGCCTGACAGCGATCGTTGGCCCGACAGGTGCGGGAAAGACAACGCTGATCAATTTGCTGATGCGCTTTTACGATCCGGATTCCGGCTCGATCTGCGTGGACGGCAAAGAAATTTCCAGCCTGACCCGCGGCAGTTTAAGGCGGGCGTACACGATGGTTTTGCAGGATACATGGCTTTTTACTGGAACGATCTATGAAAATATCACTTATGGTAAAGAGGATGCAACGATGGACGATGTGGTTCGGGCATGCAAGGCGGCGTATATCCATGATACGATCATGCAGATGCCAAAGGGCTATGAAACGATGCTTACCGGTGACGGCTCAGGACTGTCCAAAGGACAGAAACAGATGCTTACGATCGCCCGGGCCATGCTTCTGGATTCAAAAATGCTGATCCTGGATGAAGCAACATCCAATGTCGATACCCAGACCGAGGAAAAGATACAGAAAGCCATGCGGGAGCTGATGAAGGGAAAGACTTCTTTTGTTATTGCACACCGGCTCTCAACGATTCAGAATGCGGATCATATCCTTGTCGTTGACGGCGGCGATATTGTAGAGCAGGGGACGCACGAAGCACTGCTGAAGCATAACGGCCTTTATGCCAGACTTTATTATTCACAGTTTGTGACGGTTTAGCAGCTCTGTATGTGTAAATGCCATATGTCCGACAGGGCTGCGTCTTTTAGATGCGGACAGGGGGCCTGTTGTACTGTTCTTTCTGTGACTGAGCCGTTATCAGAATTTGATAATTTCTTCCTAAAAACTCTACGCAACGGAGAAAAAAAGTAGTATAATAAGTTTGTCAAAAATTTATTAAAGTCTGTCTATAAGCGGAAGCTTCAATACACCATTTTGCGTGTCCTGATGTATTGAAGGCGATGCAGTATGGTTCTGTTATAGTTATGGTTTTGCTCACGGCTCAGACGGCAGAGCTGTACATGATCCATATGATACATAGGCGGACATCGACCCAAGTAGAGAATGGAGGAGGTTTATTATGGACAACGCGTTGGCACTGTTGACATTGTGTGGTTCTGTGATCGCGCTTTTATTCGCTTTCACAAGAGCAAAAAAGGTATTGAAGTTTTCCCAGGGCACAGATCAGATGAAAAAGATTTCATCATCGATCCATCAGGGAGCTATGGCTTACCTGAGAAGGCAGTACCGTATTTTGATTATCTTTTTTGCGGGAATGTTCCTGATTCTGCTGATCATGGCAGCTTTGGGATTCCTGACATGGTTTGTCCCCTTTGCATTCGTGACCGGCGGATTCTTTTCCGGCCTGTCCGGCTTTGTAGGTATGCAGATTGCGACCCGGGCGAATGCAAGAACTGCGGCGGCCTGCCAGAAAGGACTGAATAAGGGGTTAAACGTTGCTTTTTCCGCAGGTTCCGTCATGGGATTTACCGTAGTCGGACTTGGCCTTTTGGATATTTCCATCTGGTATTTACTGTTAAAGCTTGTATTCAAGCTTCCGATTGAAGATATTACAAGCACGATGCTGACCTTTGGTATGGGTGCATCATCCATGGCGCTGTTCGCCCGTGTCGGCGGCGGTATTTATACAAAGGCGGCGGATGTCGGCGCTGACCTTGTAGGTAAGGTTGAAGCGGGAATCCCTGAGGATGACCCGAGAAATCCGGCAGTTATCGCAGATAATGTTGGCGATAATGTCGGCGATGTTGCCGGTATGGGCGCAGACTTATATGAATCCTATGTAGGATCGATTTTGTCCGCATGCTCCCTTGGAGTGATTGCATTTTCGGACATCCAGTCGGTGAGCAATATTAAAGCGGTAATCATTCCGATGCTCCTGGCAGCAGTGGGCGTTGTTGCATCGATTATTGGTTCCTTCCTTGTAAAGACCGGTGAGAGTACCGATCAGGGAACGTTACTTAAAGCGCTCAGACGGGGAACAAACACAAGCGCTATCCTCATAGCGATCGTTGCGTTCCCGGTTGTCTGGTTTGTTCTTGGAAAAGATTTTATCGGTATTTACTTTGCGATCCTGGCGGGCCTTTTAGCAGGTGTGCTGATCGGTTTCTTTACAGAGTATTTTACATCGGATACTTATAAGCCGACACAGAATCTGGCGGAAAAGTCGCTGACCGGTTCTGCTACGATCATCATCGGCGGCTTAAGCCTTGGTATGCTGTCCACGGCTGTTCCGATCATTATTATTGCTGTGTGCGTTCTGGCCGCTTATGGTTTTTCCGGCGGCTTTGCCGATGGCGCGTCGGTGCGCGGCCTTTATGGTATCGCTTTAGCTGCCGTAGGCATGCTCTCAACGCTTGGTATTACTCTGGCAACGGATGCCTATGGCCCGATTGCAGATAATGCCGGCGGTATTGCTGAGATGGCCGGACTGGAGGCGGATGTGCGTAAACGTACAGATGCGCTGGATTCCCTTGGAAATACAACCGCAGCTACCGGAAAGGGCTTTGCGATCGGTTCTGCGGCGCTGACAGCACTGGCGCTGATTGCATCTTATGTAGAGAAGGTTCAGGAAGTCGGAGGCGACTCCGTTGTTCTGGATATGAGTGTAATGAACCCGGCAGTTCTGATTGGATTGTTTATTGGAGCCTGCCTGCCATTTATCTTTGCCGCATTGACGATGTCCTCTGTTGGCCGTGCCGCTCAGAGTATCGTTGTTGAAGTCCGCCGGCAGTTCCGTGAGATCAAAGGTCTTATGGAAGGCAAGGCAGATGCGGATTATGAGAAATGCGTAGATATTTGTACAAGATCCAGCTTAAAAGAGATGGTTCTTCCAACACTTCTGGCAATCATCACACCGGTTGTTGTTGGTCTTGTGCTCGGATATAATGGCGTTATCGGTATGCTGGCCGGCTCGACAGCAACCGGATTTTTGATGGCCGTGTTTATGTCCAATGCCGGAGGCGCCTGGGACAATGCCAAGAAATATATTGAAAGCGGCAAACATGGCGGTAAGGGCAGTGACGCTCATAAAGCGGCTGTTGTTGGTGATACGGTCGGCGACCCGTTCAAGGATACTTCCGGACCGTCCATTAACATTCTGATTAAGCTGCTCTC
>CASFBR010000155.1 GCA_949292795.1 uncultured Eubacteriales bacterium | reverse complement strand
ATTTTCGCCGTCGCATTCTATGGCAAGCACATATTCCGTCATACCCAAAGCTTCCATGTCTAAAGGCATCCGGGCCGAAGACATCATGCCGGAGCGCCGGACACCGAGATCAATGGGCATTCCCGAACAGCCGATCTTCTGATCAACAGCAAAGCCTCTGGCGCGCAAAAAATCGCAGACCTCCTGTTCAAGACTGGTATCCTCTGTTTCAAACGTATGGGCTTTAGCGGCACACACCGGACCAAGTGTCCCGTTTTCCGCAAAATCCAGATACTCCCTGAGCAGCCGGACGCCATCGGATGACGTTCGTTTCAGATCAATATCCGTACTGTGCATGGCACAGACGACCTGAACATTGTATTTTGCCCGGGTTATTGCGACATTTAGCCGCCGTTCCCCGCCCTGACGGTTCAGTGGGCCAAAGTTATGGAGCAGACGGCCCTGGGCGTCCCTCCCATAAGCGACACTGAAAATGATTGTATCGCGCTCATCCCCCTGAACGGTCTCAAGGTTTTTCACAAAAAACGGCTCTTTTTCATTATTAAAGAAATATTCCTTTTCCGGCATACGCTGTCTTTGCTTTGTCAGAAGCTTCTCGATCAGCTCCTGCTGAGCCACGCTAAATGCAACAACACCAAGGCTGCGTTCAGGATATTTCTCGATATTGCGAAAAATCAGCCCGACAACAAACTCCGCTTCCTTCCGGTTTGTATGTGTTTTTCTGTCAAAAATGCCATCTGTGTGGTAATAATCAACGCCCTGCCCCGGCGTGTCCGCCCGGGGCGAAGGAAATGTTACCAGACGGCCGTCATAGAAATTTTTATTTGAAAATGCGATCAGCTGCTCACAGCGGCTCCGGTAATGCCAGCGCAGACGGACCTGCTTCATTGAAGCCTGGCACACATCCAGAATGGATTCAAAATCCGTCACAGCCTCATCCCCGTCATCAGCTTCGGCCACAGCCGATGCATTAAAGAAATTGCTTGGCGGCATCTGCCTGGAATCGCCCACAACGATCAGCTGTCCGGCACGGTAAATCGCGCCGATGGCATCCTGTGGAAAAATCTGGGAGGCTTCGTCAAAAATAACAACATCAAAATGCATCGAATCCGGCGCAAGAAATGTGCTGACACTTAAAGGGGACATCAGAAAACAGGGCTTAAGCCTTTGAACAAGCTCGCCGGTTTCTAAAAACAGAGTGCGAATACTTTTCTGTTTTCTTTTCTTCGCACCTTCCCGCAGCAAAACCGCCAGCGCGCTTCCGGATGCAACCAGGTCTGCCGATGGCCGGTTTGCAGATAATACCGCGCGTATTTTTGATTTATTGATTTCAAAATGTTTTTTATCCTTCTCAGAAAACACACAGACCGCCCGGTCCTGGGACACTCTGTGAAATGCCGCCAGAGCCGGCGAGCCCGATAAAATTGCGTCGATCCATTGGGCATAAAACTGCTTTTGGAATGCCTGTGCCAGATGCTTCGTCTCGATATTATGACGGATTGCCCCGTCAATAAACGGAAGCGCCTGCCGTTTTTTAAGCTCCGAAAGCAGCCCGCTAAAATGAGACCATGAATCCAGCATGCCCATCCCATTCAGGCAAATACTCAGCCGGTTTTCAAGCTCCTGGCACCGGGCTTTATAAATATTTAAAATTTCAGGATCAAAGCAGTCCTGGATAAATTCAAGTGTTTCCTTAGAGCAGGAGGCATAAATATTTTCGATACGGTCCCCATCCCGGATAAGCGCATCCCTTTTTGATGTGAAATCCGGGCAGTCTGCAAAAATACCAAAGGACATGCCCCCACAGACCATATCCTTCAGGGCAGATATTTGTTCAAAGGCCGTATCCCACGGTGTCTGTACGCCTTTATACCCAGCTCCGATGAAAGCCTTCACGGGCGCTTCCGCCTCGTCATAGGCCGCGCTTTTTTGCTGATAAACGGCAAGCCGTTCCATCCACCGTACCGCTTCGTGATAAGACGTCTTTTCCCCGTCCTTCCTGCATAATCGTATATCCGTTATAATCGTCTTATATTCCCGGTTAAACAATCTCGAAAAAACACGGTTAAACTGCCGCGTTAATTTTATATAATATGCCCCGCCATCCAATTTATAGATACTATCATCAAACACCCCGCTCAGCTGTGCGCTCAGGGAAAGCAGTTCAGCGCTCTTTGCTTTTAATTCATTAAGCGCAGCGCACACCATTTCCAGACGTTCTTTGTTTAAAAGCGGCGGCGTAATAAACTCCGAAGCCGCTGCAAGATTAAAAAAACGTCGCCATATGCCGGCCGCCTCGATACTGTCACAGTCGATCCCGTATTTTCGGGAAAGCTCCAAAAGCAGCACAGCCAATGCGTTTAAAAACGGTATCGCCTCGCCAAAGGCGTTCCTTATGCGGGCTTTGGCTGCCATGGATACATCCTTGCATATACAGCCGTACCATGGATTTTTCTGGTAATCATAACCGACAAATGGAATATGCTCCGCATACTGTTTTAAAAGCTCGGTTGTTTCCTCTAAATAGCGCGGTCCCTTAGAGGTAATCTCAGGACAAATCCACTCTATATCCGGCGCACCGGCAAGGGATGCATACCGCTCATACAGCTGATACAGGCTCTTTTCAATAACAGGGCGCTGCCAATGGAGCGCCCCGGCATACGCATCCAGCTGCTCCATGGCCTTCATTTTCACTGCAATCTCCTCATCCGCCCTGGAGGAAACGGTATACTTTGCTGCATCAAGTGCATGACAAAGCTCTGCGATCACAGCTTTTTTGTTCGCCTTATGGCTGTGAAGCTCCAGGCAAAATTCCGCCAGACCTGCCTGACGGAGCTTATCATAAACAACATTTAAAGCGGCAAGCTTTTCCGAAACAAACAGCACCTTTTTTCCGGCGCTTAAGCACTCTGCGATTATATTTGTAATTGTCTGGCTTTTACCGGTTCCCGGAGGCCCCTGTAAAACAAAGCTTTCTCCGGACCTGGCCATTTCAATCGCCTCAATCTGACTTGAATCCGCATCCACAACACTGTGCAGCTTAAGCAGCGGGTTTTCCGCCGGCACAGCGCCATCTGCTTTTTCGCCCGCCTCATTTACCGGTACAGCGCCGGCTGCTTTTTCGCCTGTTTCATCTACACCGGCAGATTCGCCCAAAAGCAGCCGGACATTTTTATTTTTCAGGATTGCAGCTGCATTGTCCTTCAGATCACGGTACATATTCATCTTAAGAAACGAAAAAATACCGATCTTGCATTCCGAAGTCACCGTCCACTGCAATTTACTTACAAGGCATCTCACCTTTTCCAGATAAGGCTTGAGTCCTTCATCATCATATTCCGGAAGCTTTATGCCATATTCTGCATTAATTTTATAGGAAAAGGTTGGATTCACAAGAATGTCATCCGCCTCAGGCTTCAGAAAATAAGGTTCAACAGCCGAAGCCTGCTGCAGCCGGATTGGTACAAGCAGCACCGGAGCCCGGTATATTTCCTCCGATAAGGCATCCTCCTTCCAGTGGATAAACCCAAACGCCATATACACCGCATTAACGCCGGTTTCTTCAATAAATGCCCTGGACCTTCTGTAAATATTTTTTATGGCAGTCATCGGCTTTTTTTCCGTATTATAAATCAAAATCTGATTTCTGCGCGTAAGCTTTCCGACATAAGCAGACATAAAAGCCGTCTTTTCATCGGTTTTTGTCTCCGTCTCAGACGGCTCGATTTCAAACGGTTTCTTTCCGGACTGAGCCTGTTCCGGCCATTCGCACCCGGATGGCTCATCCGCCGTTATTTGGCCCACATAGCCGCCGTCAGTTTCATCCGCATCCTCGCAAAAATTCGGATCAAACACCTCTAAAGCAGCCATCCGGTCTGCTTTTTCCAGCACGACCGCCGGGTCCGGAAACAATACCTCCACGGTTGAAGCCTTTGTATCCCTGAAATTGATCAGAGGATTGCGCTTTCCGGTATCTAAAAGCAATTCTGCCCACTGATCCAGTTTTTTTGTATCCACATCCCGCACTCCTTTCCCTTATCCGGTTACCACAGCCGGTGCCGGGCGCGTGCCGCCGGCACGCAGCACCCTCCGGCACACTCGCACAAAAACAGCGGGGCCTGGCAATCTGCCAAAACCCCGCCATCGTGCGGACTATTTTAAAGCATCCGGTACAGGTCTTCATATCGTCTTGCGGAATTACCCCAGGAGAAATCCTTAGCCATACCGCGGTCAATAATCTTATGCCATTCTCTCTTGTTATTATAGAATACATGCTTTGCATAATTGATCGTATTGAGCATCTCATGCGCGTTGTAATTGGCAAAGCTGAAACCGGTTCCCGTCGATTCATATTCATTATACGGCTCCACAGTATCCTTGAGGCCGCCGGTCTCACGAACAATCGGCACGGTACCGTAGCGCAGGCTCATCAGCTGGCTCAGGCCGCAGGGTTCAAAAAGCGACGGCATCAGGAAGGCATCGCAGGCCGCATAAATCTTATGGCTGCGCTCATTGGAATAGAAAATATTGGCCGAAACACGATCCGGATATTTCCATGCAAAATAGCGGAACATATTTTCATACTTGGCATCACCGGTGCCAAGGACAACAAACTGAACATCGTCTGCACAAATCTGATCCATCACATAATCGACCAGATCAAGGCCCTTCTGGTCTGTCAGACGGGACACAAGGCCGATCATAAACCTGTCGGCATTGACTTCAAGGCCAAGCTCCTCCTGAAGCGCACATTTATTTTTATATTTCTCCTTGCGGAACGTAATCGCATTATAATGGTGAGGAATCATCGGGTCTGTCTCCGGATTCCACTCGTCATAATCGATACCGTTGACAATACCCATCAGACAGTTATTTCTCGCACGCATTAAGCCATCGAGACGTTCGCCGTAAAATGGCATCTGAATCTCCCCGGCATATGTATCGCTGACGGTCGTCACATAATCCGCATACACGATGCCGCCTTTGAGGTAATTGGCATCCTTATACGCTTCAAGCTTATCCGGCGTAAACAAATACTCTGGCAGGCCGGTCATGCCCATGATTGTCTTCGGGTCCCAGGTGCCCTGGAACTTCAGATTGTGGATGGTCATAATCGTTTTTATATTCCAGTAAAAATCATTATTATTGAAAACATTTTTCAAGTATACAGGCACAAGTCCGGTCTGCCAGTCATGACAGTGGATAATATCCGGATGGAAATTCAGCGCCGGCAGGCAGGACAGCGCCGCCTTGCTGAAAAAGGCAAACTTCTCTAAATCCCACAGACCGCTCTCGTACGCCTGATCGCCGGAAAAATAATGTTCATTATCGACAAAATAAAACGTCACACCGTCATACTGCATCTCAAGAATACCGACATACTGATTCTGCCAGCCAAGGTCCATATAAAAATGGGTGCGGTACTGCATCTGCTGTTTAAAATGATCCGGGATCACACGGTACTTCGGTATAATGACGCGTACATCAAATTCATCCTTATTAAATGCCTTTGGCAGGGAACCAGCAACGTCCGCCAGACCTCCTGTCTTTATAAAAGGTACTGCCTCAGATGATACAAACAAAATATTTTTCATCTTTACAAAAATCCTCCCAGCCTGTTCATTATCGTTTTTTAAGGCTTCCATGCAATCAGAGCCTACGGCTCATTGCTTCCTGCATAGTATATCACATTTTTGGGCAATTTAAAAGATATTTCTTGTATTTTATGGATTTTTTTATATAAAATGACGTAGTTTTACGACATCATTTTGTCAGCTGCGCTTCTTATAATCAAGACGTATCTTGTCCGAGATCAGGGCAATGAACTCTGAATTTGTCGGCTTGCCCTTTCCGGTATTGATCGTATAGCCGAACAGCTCATCGATGGTATCCATTTTGCCGCGGCTCCAGGCGACCTCGATTGCGTGGCGGATCGCCCGCTCAACGCGGCTTGGCGTTGTCTTATTCATTTTGGCGATTGTCGGATATAAAACTTTCGTGATGGAGTTGATCACCTCACGGTTATCCACCGACATAATGATGGCGTCTCTCAGATACTGATAACCTTTAATATGCGCCGGAACACCAATCTCATGGATCATATTCGTCACATCATTTTCAAGATTATGATGTGCCTCCCCGGCATCTGCCTGCGATGTCCCTGCGGCCGGCCTCAGGGCTGCATTTTTCTGAGCTTTACCGACGGACACCTGTTTGATCTTATTGATGACCACATCATTGTCAAAAGGCTTCATAATATAGTACACGGCCCCCTGGCTGAACGCATCCTCCGTGATACTTTCTTTTCCAATCGCCGAAACGACAATAAAGGCCGGATGCTTTTTCAGCGTTGTATCTTTGTTGATTTTCTGCATCACGCCCAGTCCATCAAGCTTCGGCATGATCAGGTCCAGCAGAACAATGTCCGGCTCATGTTCCTTAATCACCGACAAGGCGGAAATGCCGTCGGATGCCGTACCTACAACCTCAATACTGTCATCGGTCTTTAATATATTGTCAAGCAAATGAACCATTCTTTCATTGTCGTCAATAATCGCAACATTAATTTTACTCATAACGAAAGCTCCTCCTCTTTATTTGCATCCGCCTGAATCAATGAACGGGATGCGGCCTGCTCAAATTGTTCTTTTTTCGTTATGTGTATTATATTTTCCCGGATGTTATTTCGCAAGAATCAATGGTCGCACGATTCGTCACCGGTCACAGCTCCCCATCAAAAGCCACAGCCGCATCCGGCAGGCCACATGTAAGAATGTCGTTTCCCGTCGATGTCAATAGAAAGGAAGCAAATGCATTTAAAAGCCATCAAAGTGTCACTGCATTTTCCAAAGCATCGTCTCGGCAAAAATGCCATAGCCGCGCCGGCAGTCATTTAAAAACACATGGGTCGTAACACCAACGATTTTTCCATCCTGAAGAATCGGTGAACCGCTCATCCCCTGAATGATTCCATTGGTTTTTTCCAGCAGTGCCTCATCAGTGATTTCAATAACAAAATCTTTATTACCATCATGGCTGTTATAGTCGATGCTGTTAATCTCAATCGCGTAGCATTTTACCTCGCCGTCCACGCAGCACATGATCTGAGCCGGGCCGGTATGCATATCCTGCTTAAAGCCCACGTCATAAGCCTTGCTGTCATCATACTGCCATGGGCTGTCATCCAAGAGCTGCCCGAAAATACCGGA
>CASFBR010000154.1 GCA_949292795.1 uncultured Eubacteriales bacterium | reverse complement strand
ATCAGATGGCGTACAAATGCCCGGAAGGCTTTTGAAAAATCCGGGAAATCGTTGGCCGAGTAAGCATATACCGGGTAGCCCTGGGCGTTAAAGACCGGTTCAGGCTTTCCAAGTACGATAAATGGCTTTAAATGGCAGCGTGTGACAATATCCAGTACGGTATCGACCTTATGATAGTTCCATGTGCGCATGGAACTGTCATAGGGGATCATATCGGGATGGAACAGTCCGTAAATGCGTCCATATTCAAATGGAATTTCTTTCGTGAGTGTCTGAAGCTGCTCCTGAAAGGAAAAGTCATTGATCTCCTTGCCATAGCCCACATTTAAAATTTTTGTCCAGATATGAGGCAGCGGATGGCCGGTCATTTCCTTCACATCAATGTCCGTCTCGTTTTTTCGGATTTCCTGCTGTCCGGCCTTAAAGGACAGATAAAGCGCTTTGCTTGTCTCATAATCCGGAATGGCATTTTCCGGCGGAAGCACGTCCAGATAATCAAGATTTTTCCGATACTGCGCCCGATAGCTTTGGGGCGTTTTTTTATATTCTTCTTTAAAAATACGGTTAAAGGCAGCCAGATTCGGAAATCCGTAGTTATACGCGATGTGCGTGATACTGTCGGTTGTGTTGACAAGATCGCGCACCGCATAGGAAAGCCGTATTTTATAAAGATACTGATTAAAGGTCATATGAAGGTTTTGATGAATGAAAGTGGCCAGATACTGCGGTGTAATATTCAGTTCCCCGGCGAGATCGTTCAGCGTAACCGCAGAGGCATAATTGCGTTCCATAAAATCCCGGATATGAAGGATGCGCTGCTCTTTTTTGCTCAGCGTTTCCGGACGGGTAGTCTGGCTGGCAATGAATGTCTGTAAAAAGCAAAGATAATCATAGGCATAAAGGCTTCCTGCCTGTAAGCTGTCTGTATGTGTATCAAAATGACGGTCAATAAATTCTACTGTCCGCACAAAAAGCTCCCGGTAGGCTTTGGCACTGTAATTTTTCGGGTCCATATTGATCCCCTCAGTGGCGTAGGGGATATTTTTTAGAAAAAAATTGTAGTGAAAGAAAATAAAAGCGGCAATGGGCTGCTCCTGTTCATCCATGGAAATGGAAAAATGATCCTGAGGCTTGAGAAAGAGCAGTTCTCCTGCGTGCATATCATATATGGCCTGATTATGGGTCAGCTGGACGCTTCCCCGCAGTACGGCTACAATCATAAAGGATGAGTTGAGTTCAGAAGCTTTTGGATAAGTATTGTAAATTGCTATTTCAAAAGGCAGCGCCGGCCGGATATTCATGGAAATCCCTCCATTAACGTGATATTTTTATGTGTTTTGCGAAATAAAATGGCTGAATTGATTGATACCTATGTTATATTTTAACAAAAGGCAGAAGGGATTACAAGAAATATTAAAATTAAATAGCAATATATTAATGTAAAATATGGAAAATATAACGAAAATGGAAATATGAAAAAAAACAGCAGTTTAATATTAATTTTAACATAGAAAATATTACGGGATTGACCTATAATGATGGCATGTTCTTAAGGAGGATACAGAACATAAGTATAGGGTTATACAAGGAGGAAACACTATGAAGTTAAAAAGAACATTTGCTATGCTTCTGGCTTTAACCATGGTTGCCGGTGCTGCCGCCTGCGGTAATTCCGAAGGCTCTGGAAGTGCAGATACACAGGCTGCCGGTTCTGCTGACAGCGCTGCCGCAGGCGATGAGAGCGCAGCCGGCGAAGATGCCGCAGATGCAGGCGAGGACGCTGCTCCCGAAGATATTGCAGAAATTGAGGTTTTATTCTGGACACTCAATACAATTCCTCAGGACGTGGATTTAGTTGAGGAAGCAATCAATGAAATCACCCGCGAAAAGATTGCCACAGAGGTAAACCTGAACATCCTTGAGATGGGTAACTATACTCAGCAGTTAAACCTGATGATCTCCGGTAATGAAAAGCTGGACCTGATGGTTACACTGCCTGGCGATTCCGCGCATTTTAACTCTATGACTTCTCAGAATCAGCTGATGGATATTACAGACATGCTCAACGAATATGCACCTGAGCTTTTAGAGACTGTACCTGAGAGCTGGCTGACCGGTACGACGATCAACGGAAGAATTTATTCCGTGACCTCTATGGGTGATAAGGCGACGCCGCTTGGCTTTGCCTGCCGTACCGATGTTCTTGAGGAAACCGGCATTGACCCATCGACTTTAAAGACTGCCGATGATTTTGAAGAGCTTTTTGCAAAAGTAACTGAGCTGCATCCGGAAATGACACCTGTTGCCACCGGCTCCCAGAAGATTCTGACCGCACCGTATCTGATTGACACGGAAGGCAATTTCGTAAAATATGATGGCTTAGGCGATGGCGATAACTCTCTTGTAGGTATCATGGAAGGCGATGGAACAACGATCCAGAATAACTATACAAGACAGGTATATATTGATACATCTCTCCGCTTTAAAGAGTGGTATGACAATGGCTGGGTATATGCCGATGGCGCCAACTATAAAGAAACTCAGGAGGCATTGATCGCCGGAGGCGCATGCTTCGGTCTGTTTAAGTGCTTTGCAACCGGTGCTGAGAGTACTGAGAGTGCAAGCTGCGGCTATGACATGACGATCATCCAGATTGACCCGTCTCCTGAAATTAATACAGGTATGCTCCGTAAGTTCTCCTGGGCTGTTCCTGTAACAGCAACCGAGCCTGAAGCAGCTGTGAAGTTTATGAACCTTCTGTTTACCGATGAAGAGATCGTAAACCTGATTACATGGGGTATCGAAGGCACACATTATCAGGTACTTGAAGACGGCACCATCGATTTTATGGATGGCCAGGATGCGAACACATCCGGATATTATATCGGCGATGAGACTGCTATTCTCGGAAACGGTTTCCTTGCAAAGGTTTGGACTGGAAATTCTCCGACCTTAAGAGAGGATACCTATGAAGTAAATATGAACGCAACGGTATCTCCGTATACCGGTTTCAGCTTCAACTCTGAAGGCTTTGAAAACCAGGTTGCAGCGATTACACAGACAATCCAGCAGTATCGTCCATCCTTCGGATGCGGTCTGTATACCGAGGACTATTATAATGAGTTCATCAGCAAGCTGGAAGATAATGGTGTGAACGAATACATCGCTTACATTCAGGAACAGTTTAATGCATGGCTCGCTGAAAACGGCAACGCAGCTGCTTCAGACACAGGCGCTGATGCCGCTGAGACAACGGCTGACAGTGAAGCTGCCGATGCGGGCGCTGAATCTGCTGCAGAGACAGAAGCCGCTGAATAAATCAAAGACAGAAACATAAAAAATAAAAGCCATAAAACCGGGACAGCCGCACGAAATATTTCGTGCGGCTGCTTCTGTCTGCTTAAATCGCTTATCGGGAACAGGTACGGGATTTTTCATAGCTGTCCGGTAATATCCGGCCGTATATTCACATTGCAGGGAAACCGGGCGTTTGCTATAATAGATACGAAACGGAGGTGCAGCCGGTGTTTGAATGTCTTAAAGGCAGAACGCCCGGGATTATTGACTGGCAGGATTATAAAAAATATGCCCTTGGGATCGTGCTGACAGAATATGAGGGAGAAACGTGTATTATATTTGAGGTGCGCGCCCATACGTTAAAGCGCCAGCCCGGAGAGGTGTGCCTGCCGGGCGGACGTGTGGAGCAGGGAGAGGATTTTTGTGCGGCGGCCGTCCGTGAGACGGCAGAGGAGCTTGAAATTACACCAAAACAGCTAAAAGTGATTGCTCCGATGGATATTTATCTGTCACCTTCAGGGCAGTGTATTGCCCCGTATCTGATGGAGCTGACCGATTATCACGGCACTTATAATGCGGCGGAGGTAGCGGAAGTATTTTTCGTCCCTCTGGAGTTTTTCTTGAAAACCCCGCCGGTATGCTATAAAAATCAGATATTTACAAAACCGGAAAATGGTTTTCCGCTGGAACGGATTCCGGGCGGCAGCCGCTATCCGTGGCACAGCGGCGAGAGCACCGTGTATTTTTACCCGGAATTTTGCGGACATCAGATATGGGGACTGACTGCAAAGGTGATGAAGGCTGTTTCCGGGCTGATGCGAAACGCACTTTCAGAAGGAGGAGATTATGGCACATAAAAAGTTTGTCAAAGGAATGAAAGCTGGCAAAAAAGTAGCAAAGGTTCAAAAAAATGTAAAGAAGATCGTGGAGTTTTATTATATGACACCGGAAAACACCAATGTGAAGGAGCTGTCCGCGTGTCTGACCGCAGTTCCCGAGGACATGGTTGAGGTCTGGACGGAGCTGGACCTTATGGAGGTTGTCATGGAAAACGATTCACTGATCTTTCAAAATGCCCGGGAGTGCTTTGTAGACCCGCTGGACCTGGAATTTATACGGGAGCATCAGTTTAAGACGATCTATCAGATCAGCTATGACGAAAAAGACACATTTGCGGTACGCCGGGTGATGGAACAGATTCTTGGCGCAAAGGGCGGGATGGTCTGTGCAGATACGGATGATTTTGAACCGGCCTATACGCTGGAAACTATTGATAAACTCTGCGACTACCGATGACCGGCATATCCCCGCCTGAACGGCTGGCTTTACGGGTAGCGGCTGTCTTTCCGGGTAGCGGTTGTATTCACGGGCAGCGGCAGCCTTCACGGGTAGCGGTTGTCTTTTCGGGTAACGGTTGCCTTCACGGGGACGCTGCATTGTATCTGGATATTAAAAAACGCTTTAGCTGTGCATATACGCGCGGCTAAAGCGTTTTTTAATTGCCGGTATTTAATTGCCGGTATTTAATTGTTGGTATTTAATTGTCAGTATTTAAGCTGCTTTTTTACTGATATTTTTTCGGCCGTATTTTTCGCTGCCTTAAGCGGACATGGGCCATCTCGCGCAGCAGTGTGTAGATGACTGAAAATAAGGGGATGAACAGGAGCATCCCTGCAACGCCCCATATACCGCCGCCGATGGTGACTGCCGCTAATACCCATAATGCCGGAAGGCCCACGGAGTTTCCCACCACCTTGGGATAGATGAGATTGCCTTCAATCTGCTGAATGACAAGAAAGAGGATGACAAAAATGATCATGTCCCGCGGACTGGACATCAGCATGAGCAAAGCTCCGATAATACATCCGATAAAAGCTCCGACGATCGGGATAAGTGCGGTAAACGCGATCAAAACACCGATAAGAAGCGCATATGGGAACCGGAAGAGGGTCAGAACGATAAAAAAGATCGTTCCTAAAATCGTTGCTTCCAGGCATTGACCGGAGATAAACTTGGAAAATGTCCGGTGAACCAAAGCTGCGATCTTAAGCAGGCGGTCGACGCGTTTTTCCGGGAGGTAGGCATATAAAAGCTTCCGGCACTGGCTGCTGAGCTTTTCTTTTTGAAATAAAATGTAGATCGCAAAGAAAAGGCCGAGGAAAAATGTGACGATGCCGTTAATGATGGAGGTCGCGATGCTGACCGTGGAGGAGAAAAACTTTTCTGCCCCATTTCTAAGGAAGTCGGTCAGATGGGAGCTGATGGCCGTCCAGTCGATCTCAATGTCGCCAAGCTTATCCGCGATCCATTGATATTCACCGACGAAGCGGTCGATCTCCCGCTGTGTCCGGGTAAAAAATCCCGGTATGGAGGCAATAATGTCCTGGAAAGTCCGCACAAGCTGCGGCGCGATAAAAAGGATTGCGATACATACGACGCCGAAAATGCACACCAGTGTCAGGATGAAGCTGACCGGGCGGCGGATTTTTCTGATCAGGTTCGGATGCCTGCCGTGATAGCTGCCAAAAAGCCCGTTCTCAATGGCGCGCATCGGCACGTTGAGGATAAATGCGATACATATGCCAATGAGAAAGGGAAATAGAAGCGATACGACCCATCCGATGGCATGATAAACCATATCGATCCGTCCGATAAATGTATAGATAATAATGCCCATGGCGATGATAAAGATGATTTTTTTGATATTATTTTTATTGAGATCCATTGCTGCCCTCCAGGAAGTTGTTGATAAAGCCGGACTGCGGCGGACGCGCTTTGTCTGCCATAAAGCCGGACTGCGGCGGATGCGCTTTGTCCGGCGCGGCCGCCTGCTGTTATTTTTATTCTACCACATTTTTATGGTCTTTTACAGAGGACTTTCTTAAATAAAAATGACGTATTTGTAAAGTTTTTAAGGAGTGTGTGAATCCGGGCATTTATCTTTACTTTGCCCGGAAAGTGTACTATATTAATACCGTGAGAACCGCGTCGGCGTAGGTTTTGTATACCGGCGCTGGCAATTTATATGGATATTGGCAGCCGTTTGGATATGCCGGACGGTTACAGATACAGAGGTGAATTTATGGGAAATGATCACGGCCGCCGGGTACTGGACCTGGTGGCGATGATGGGCGAGGAGCTTTTGCGCAACGGTGCGGAGATTGCCAGAGTTCAGGATACGATGCGCATTGTCGGCAAGGCGTTTGGCAAGGAGGATGTGGATGTTTTTGCCATATCCAACGGTATTTTTGTGACGATGCACCATGAAGATCAGACACGGTGTACACAGATTAAGCATGTACCGTTAGCAACCCCGAATTTTGGCCGGGTGGCGATGATCAATCAGCTTTCCAGGGAAATATGTGAAGGAAAATGGACGCTTGAGGCGGCATCAGAGCGGATGAAGGAGATCGCCGCCGCACCGGGCGTTTCACTGGCGTGGCAGATGGCGGCCTGTGCTGTGGGCGGCGGGTGCTTTTGCTATCTGTTTGGCGGGAGCTTTTTTGATGCTTTGGCGACAGCGCCGGTGGGCGTACTTTTATGCCTGCTTCAGTATATGATGGGACGCGCAAAAATTTCAAAAATGATGCAGACGATTTTCGGAAGTATGCTTGTGACACTTTGCGGCATCGGTATTGCCGGGCTTCTTGCGGGGCTTCATGTGGACAGCGTGATCATCGGCGGCCTTGTGATCCTCGTGCCGGGCGTGCCTCTGACGACATCCATACGGGATTTTTTTAACGGCGATTATCTGTCGGGAACCGTGCGCCTGATCGATGCGCTGCTGGTGGCTGTGTGCATGGCCATCGGTGTCGGTGTGATCTACCGGCTGACAGCGCTGCTATGATATGACAGCATTGTTATGATGTGACAGTATTGCTATGATGTAACAGCGCTGCTATGATGTGACAGCGCTGCTATGATATGACAGCATTGCTATGATGTGACAGCATTGTTATGACGAAAAGAGGAACAGGATATGTTATGGACATTGATCATTGAATTTTGGGTGGCCTTTTTTGCCACTGGTGCGTTTTCAGTGCTGTTTAGTGTGCCGCGCAGACAGTGGTTTTTTGCGGGGCTCACCGGCGGAGCCGGATGGGTCTTTTACCGCGGGCTTACCGGGCCGTCCGGTATTGTCGCTGCTACATTTATCGCCGTTGTCGCGGTGACCCTGATGGCCCGGTGTCTGGCCGTTGTGCGGCGGTCGCCGGTGACGATTTTTTTAGTGCCGGGAATTTTTCCTCTGGTGCCCGGAGTGGGTATTTATTATACTTCATATTATATTATTATGAACGATTTCGCTATGGCATCCGCCAGGGGCGTGGAAACAATAAAGGTCGCGGTGGCAATCACCCTTGGGATCATGTGCGTGCTGCTGATTCCACAGAGTGTGTTTATGCTGCTAGAGCGAAGAACAAAGAAAGGTTAAAGGGGAAATTATGGGGGAACATCGGGAATCCGGCATTTATCTGGAATGGCTTAATGAACCGGTGCAGTGCCGGGGAACAATGGAAGCCGTGCTGCTGTACTGCATTAAGGGCAGCTTTAAGGCGAAGATTTCCGGACATGCGTGCGAATTTTTTGAAAATGATATAGTTGTTGTGAATGCCAATGAACCGTATGAGATCGTTATGTCCGCCAATGCGGCAGTGTGCCGCATTGTGATGGATTACGGGATGCTTGTGCAGGAAGCCGGAGGCGGCGCTGTGAATTTTTGCTGCAATTCCAGAGAAAATTCCGGGGTCAGCTATGATGAGCTTCGGCATATCCTTGAGCGGCTTGTGGAAGAATATGCCCTTGGAACCGCACAAAATTTTCGGAAAAAGGAACTGTTTTACCGGCTGCTTGTCTGTCTGATGAACCGCTATGTCCGGGAATTTCGTTCAAAGACGGAGCTGCTTATGGAGGATGCCCTGATTGCGCGCACATTGTCCTATATTTCGGAAAATCTTACGTCCAATGTGACGCTTAAAGCGGCGGCAGCACTGAATTTTATGTCGGAATCGGCATTTTCCAAATATTTTAAGCGCAATATGGGGATTAATTTTTCAGAATATGTCGGGCAAATGCGTATGGAGCGTGCCCGGCAGGCATTAAAGTATACCCGGCGCACGATGACGCAGATCGCACAGGACTGCGGTTACAGCAATGCTTCGGTATTTACGAAAGCGTTCCGGCAGACACAGGGCTGTACACCGTCGGCATACCGGCAGCGCTGCCGGGCGGCGGGGGAAACCATCGGGCCCGAGCGTGCCAAAGGGCCTGCGCAGCCCTTTAAACTGCCGCTGCCCGGGCCGGAACTTAAAGGCTATGCGGCATGGCGCCGTGAGCATGGAGACTCTGAAGCCGCAAGGCTTCCGGCACGCAGGCTTTCCATTGACAGCCGCCGTATGACGGCCCATGTGCCGGTATGGAATCAGTGCATTAATATTGGCACAGCGGCGTCCCTTCTGTCCGGCAGATTGTCCCGGCAGCTTTTAATGCTTAAGGAAGCGCTCGGCTTTCGCTATGTGCGCATTTCAAATCTGTTTTCCAGTGAAATGCAGCTTAGAGAAGGAACAGGTTATGACCGTTTGAATTTTGAAAATGTAGATACGGTGCTGGATTTTATTGTTAGTCACGGAATGCACCCGATGATCGAGGCCGGGGATAAGCCCCGGCGGGCGGTGCGCTCGTCAAGCCAGCTTTTGTTTTTTGAAGATGCCGGGACCGTGTTTCATTCAGCCCAGGAAATGCAGTCGATCTACACGCAGTTTATCCGTCATATTACGCTTCGTTACGGAGTGGAAGAAGCGGAGCAGTGGATTTTTGAAAACTGGTATGACAGCCGCAGCAGCCGTGCGGATGTCCCCTATGATTATCTGGATACCTTTGATATACTCTATGACATTATAAAAACAGCGCTTCCCGGCGCCCGTGTCGGCGGCTGCGGTCTGGAGCTTGGCGGCCCGGTGCCGGATTTTCTTGGAACATGGAAGGATCACCGGCATTTGCCGGATTTTATATCGTTTTGCGCGTTCCCGTACCGCCGGGAGGTTTCCGGGCTTAAGGCCGGGGATGCGGTGCGTTCCGGGGATATTCATTTTATGCGGCGGGAGCTGGAGCGCGTATCGCAAATGCTTAAGGATTGCGGTCTTGGCGGTATTGATCTGTATCTGACGGAATGGAATTTAAGCATTTCCGACAGAAACTATTTTAATGATTGCTGCGGTAAAGGGGCGCTGATGCTCCATACGATGAAGGAGCTTGACGGTTTGATCAAAATGGGCGTATTCTGGTATGCCAGTGATATGAGCACAAGCTATTATGATACGCAGGCGTTTTTATTTGGCGGCTCCGGGCTGCTTAGCCGGGACGGACTGAAAAAACCGGCTTTTTTTGCACTGGATTTCATAGGCCGTCTTGGACGCTTCTGGATGGAAGCCGGCGAAAATTGTATTGCCGCCGCCAACGGACGGCAAAGCTTTGATCTGCTTTTATTTAATGATAAGCATTTAAATTACAGCTATTATCTGAAAAATGAAGATGCGGTTTCAGTGGAAGATACAAAATATATTTTTGAAAATGACGACTGCTTAAAAATAGAAGTGACCCTTGGCCCTGTGGCGCCGGGAAGCTATTTTATAAGAACGGAAAGTATTTCGCCGGAGCATGGGAATCTGCTGGGCGAGTGGCTGGGGCTTGGGGACACACGGGCGCTGTCCATGAACGACGTAAAATATCTGCGCCAGATTTGCGTGCCAAAGCTTTATATCCGCAGGCAGACGGCATCTTTACAGTCCAAGGATAATGGCGCACAGGCGTTCCTGACAATCACGCAGGTGCTGAAAGCCCATGAAATGTGCCTGCTCCATATTTATCCCGATGAAATATGCATGGATGGCAGCTGAGGCGCTGCGCAGGCGTTTGACGTGAACCGCGGTATTTGGAGAGATTTTGCTTTTGATAGAACATATCATGCGAAAGTTTGACGAAAAATTGTCTTTATTTGAATGGCTGTGGAAAAATTACAACAAAAATCAAGAAAAAGCAAAGACATTGACACAAGCAGAAAAGCGTGCGGCCGCCGGAAGTGGTATACTTAAAGTATCAAAAAAACAGGAGGATGTCAGGTATGGGTTTTTCGATGCGGATGAATCTCAACGGAGAGATCATTAAAAAGGATTCTTTTAAGAGCATGTATATCAACGGCGCTAAAAACGGCTTTGAGTTTGATGTTCAGCTCGGCTATTACCGCGGCCACTATCTTTCGGATATTGAACGGCTTGAGGTTTATGTGGACGGCGAACAGATGCCCCAGGAGGCTGTGACCTTTGAATTAAACGGCAAAGAGATGCCGGTGTACAAGCTGATGTATGCCATGACCGAATTTTGGAGCCAGGTTGTGCCGGCAACGATCCATGTGATCAGACCCGGTGGACTGACAAGCGGGGAACATGAGCTTAAGCTTGTGCTTGATCTGAGAATACCGTATATGGCAATCGGGCCGGATCATGCTTATATGCCCTTAGACAGCGGCGATACGGTCACTGTGACCGTAGAAGATTGAGGAGGTGTCTGTGATGAGTGAAATTAAATTAGGCGCAACATTATTTTGCTATGGAACGGAGTATGCGCAGTATAAATATGATTTTGAAGAATGTGTAAAGCAGGCGGCTCTGGCAGGGGCCACTGGCTATGAAATTGTCGGCACACAGATGCTTCCTTCCTATCCGAATGTCAGCGATGAATTTTTAGGACTTGTGCAGAGCCTGAAAGAAAAGTACGGTATTGGCCCGGTAGGCTACGGTGCCAATAATGACCGCGGTATGCGCTGGGACAGAGACCTTACGGATGATGAAATGCTGGCGGATGCGATTTTAGATTTAAAGGCAGCCAATAAGCTCGGCTGCAAAGTGATGCGTGTTCAGTATATGCTTTCCCCGGCTGCGTTTGAGCGCCTGGCGCCGTATGCCGAAATGTATGATGTAAAAGCGGGGATCGAAATCCATAATCCGGAAACGCCCACATCACCGAAAATGCTGGAGTATCTGGAAGTCATCCGCCGTACAGGTTCAAAATATCTGGGCTTTGTACCGGATTTTGGCTGCTTTGCTGTGGCTCCAAACAAGCCGCAGTGGGACAAGGCGCTTGCTGCCGGTGTCAGCGAAGAGCATTTAAAGCTGGCTGCTCAGATGCGCTACGACGGTACGCCGATTGAACAGGCGCAGGAGACGCTTGCTAAGGCCGGAGCCCATCCGGCGATCATGGGTGTCCTTCAGGGAATGTACGGATTTGTGCAGTTCCGTCCGAAGGATCAGCTTCCGGCGCTTCTTGACGGCTTAAAGGCGATTTTGCCGTACAGCTTTGAAATGCACGGAAAGTTCCATTATTTAAGCGAGGATTGTGTCGAGCCGAGTATTCCTTATGATGATATTTTCGCCATGCTCAAGGATTCGGATTATAACGGATATATTATCTGCGAGTATGAAGATGAGCTTGGCTGCGGCGGCACAGAGTTTACAAAGCGTATGCTCACGATGGAAAAACGTATTCTTGGATAACAAAAGTACACGAATAAAATAATAGAAAATACACTCATTTTATAAGGCCCGGAGGACAAAACTCCGGGCCTGTTTACTATTATAAGAAAATGCGTTTTCTATGCAATCAACATGCCTTGCATAGCACGGATAGTTCTGACAAAATACTGACATTTTTGAGTAATGTCTATACATTCGTTTGCTTTGCTGATATAATGAAGCTATACAAAAGCTCTGCGCATAGGAGAAAGAGGTGGTTATATGAAACGAAAAGTAAAGCAAAATAAAAGACGGTTTTTGTCATTTCTTCTGACCGTTGTTCTTGTACTTTCGGGGACATCGCTGACCGCTTTTGCCAGTGAGAATCCGAAAGAAGACGCATCGGAGGAAACGCTCGTTCTTGTATCTTCTACGGCAGATACGATCGTTTTAAAGGCCGAGGACGGCTATGAATATGCGATCGGTACAGAAGATGAAGATGAGGATGAGATGACCTGGCAGTGGGCCGAACCGGAGCAGTACACGGTGAATGATGAAACCGGGGAACGCACGGTCAGCTTTACCGGACTTCAGGAACAGACCGAGTATACGTTTGCCAGACGTGTTGAAAACGATGAGAAAACGGAGATCACCGGGGAAAATATAAAGACCTTTGCCACAGCGGCAATCGAAAGCACAGCGGAATCCGAAGAAACAAAGGCCGAGTCCGAGGAGACGGAGGCGGAATCCGAGGAGACGAAGGCCGAGACTGAGGAGACGAAGGCAGAATCCAAGGAGACGAAGGCCGAGACTGAGGAGACGAAGGCAAAATCTGAGGAAACAAAGGCGGAATCTCAGGAGACGAAGGCCGAATCCAAGGAAACAAAGGCAGAATCTGAGGAAACGAAGGCGGAATCCGAGGAGACGAAAGCGGAATCCAAGGAAACAAAGGCAGAATCTGAGGAGACGAAGGCGGAATCCGAAGAAACAAAGGCCGAGTCTGAGGAGACAAAGGCGGAATCTCAGGAAATAAAGGATGTGCCTCAGAAGATCAAAGCTCCTGCGAATACAAGTGTGCCGGATGCCGGAGCACTGTCAGGGGGAGCGGCAACGTCTGATGTAAAGGATGATCAAACAGATGAAGAAACACCGGAGGTAAAGGACGCTAAGACCGATGATGAAAAGGCAGCATCCAAAAAACCTGAGATTAAGGCAAAGCCAGTGCTTGAGACCGTAACAGATACGGAAATTACCGTAAAGGCTGACGGGACAGATGACAAGTATGCGTATGAGTTTAGTATTGACGGTGGAAAGACCTATGTTGATGACGGGAAATTTACCGGCTTGCAGGCCGATACACAGTATTTGGTAACGATGCGGATCAAAGCCGGAAAATATGAAGGTCAGGATTTTACAAGCAGTGCACCTTCAGGCCCGCTGACGGTGCATACGCTTAAAAGCGCGGCCGCAGCACCCGCGGCTCCGGCTGTGGAGCGCCGGACCGATACGGAGATTACTTTTGCTTCCGTTGACGGGCTGGAATACGGCCGTATGGAAGCCGATGGTACAGTGACATGGCAGAAGAGCGGCAGCTTTACGGGCCTGACGGCCGGTACAGAATATCGTTTTGTATTTCGCGCAGCTTATGACCCGGCCGTTTCGATGCCAGGCATCAGCAGTGACGCTGTGGCCGTCCGCACATTAAAAGCAGCGGCAGCGGCGCCGGCAGCACCTGATATAAAGGAGCGGACGGAAACATCCATTACTGTTGAAGCGGTCAGCGGACAGGAATATGCACTCTGGACAGACGGAAAGGCCGGTACATGGCAGACCGGCGGAGAATTTAAAAATCTTGCTTCCAATACGGCCTACGCCATCGTGACCCGGGTTGCCTACAATGCCGAAGAGTCAATGGAAAGCAGAATCAGCGAACCGGTGAATACAAAGACGTTCATTTCGTTTTCCGGTTCAGCGGTCGCAGGTATTCAAAACGGCGCAACCTATGATGCCGGTTCCTCCTTTACGGCAACAGCCTCAGGAAACGGCATGGATAACACAGCGCCGGCCATCGGTGACAGCCGGTGGAAACCTCTGCGCTGGCTGTGGGGCAGCGGCAGCGGCGGCTCATGGAGCAGCGCGCCTTATGCAACTGCATTTTCCGTGAAGGAAGCCGGAAAATATACCCTCAACGTTGTGTTTGGTCTTGAGACATATACACAGAACGGATGGGAGAGCACCGGTAAGGAAAATACATTGACCACCTCCTTTAATGTTGTGGCAAAGGAGTTTATAATCAAGGCAACCGTGACAAAGGGCGGGACAATTTCGCCGGCCGGTTCTGTGAAGGTGACACAGGGAAAGGACTACACCTTTACAATGACCCCGGATAAGAATCATAAGATTTACAAGGTTTATATCGATGGCAGGGAGACGGCTGTGAATGGCGCAAAGTATACATTTACGGGCGTTCAGGCCGATCATACGATCCATGTAGTTTTTGAAAAGTCCCAGACAATGGACACGCCAAAGACCGGCGAGGACTTCCAGCCATGGATTTTGTGGACCGTAGCCGGCATCTGCGCGGCGGCGATCGTCATTGTGCTCATTGTGAAAATCTGCTTATCACGGAAACGTAAAAACTGAATTGAAAATATAAAAAGAAACGTAAAAAGACAGGCAAAAAGTAAAAAGACAGGCCAAAAGCCTTAATAGACGCAAAGTCTTGATAGACGAAAAGCCTCGATAGACGAAAAGTCTTGATAGACGAAAAGCCTTGATAGACGAAAAGTCCCAGTAAACGAAAAATATTCATAAACAATTCAGTTATGTGACAGAACCGGGGAGTGCGGCTTCTTATCCGCACTCCCCGGTCCTGTTTTTTAAGATAGAAACCATTTACTCCGGTCTTTTAGCAATTCCTGAGATTCTTTTAGATCCTTTTTTTCCTCGTCTGTTATCGTATAATTTTTTCTTTTGCTGCTTAAAATGCTGTAAATAAAAATCATATTAATCACATAAATAATAAATAAAAGCCAGGCAAATAGATTGCCGCGCAGCGGGCGCATAAAAGGAATGAATACGATTCCCATTATGTAAAGAAATGCCAGCAGAGGTAAGATCATTTTTATTATTTTTCGTGCCATTGTATACCTATTCTTTCAAATCCAAAAACAACAGCGTGTACTTACTTTTTTTGATATTGCTTATCCATTGGCACCACCCCGGTTCAATAATATGGTACTATTATTTATATATAAATTATCTTATCATGCCGAGTAAATATTGTCCAGCCGCTAAATGAGCGCACGAAAAAAGCAGCCAATTCCGAACGGCTGCTTTTTCTTTGGAGAAGGTATTTTTTGTTTCTTATGGGGTGTAACAAAAAAACTATATAATGTATTGGGGGGGTTTACGGTTATTATAATACCATGAACGCCAAAATAAGTGTCAACAAAGATGAAAAAATATCGCAGGGTTTCTTATACAATTTGATGCGCCGGATATGGAAGGCCTGCGCTGCTTCTTCGTGGAAAATTCACAAAAAACCTTTAAAAACCGTCATTTTCATTGTCAGGGAACATTTTCAATAAAATATTTGGCCTGGATAGGGCTGTTTTTCTTTAGTATTCGATCACTTCCATAAATTCTTCCGCGGGAAGCTTTTCATCGGTAAGCCCCTGCTCATAGAGCCAGTCGATATTTTCCTCCCAGACAGAGGCATCCTGGCTTAAGAAGGGCTTGCCGTCTTCTTCCATAACCGGAAGGAGCGTTTCCATGCTTTGCCGCTCAACGGTTTCGGAAAGCGGGAAATTTTCAGCATTCTGATGATCAAGGAGAATCTTCAGAGCTTCTTCCGGATTGGCCTGCATATCTTTAAAGCCTTTTTCACTGGCACGCAGAAATGCGGCAAGGGTGTCGCTGCTGCTTTGAATATAATCATCACTGGAAAGAAAAACAAGTTCATAATAGGTCGGCACGCCGTAATCATCAAGATAGAAATAATTGACATCAAAGCCTTCTTCTTCCATCTGGGGAACCTCATGGTTGACCATGCATCCGATCGTGGCATCGACATTGCCGGTCGTCATGGAGGACATAAGATCAAAACCGACATTGATCAGTTTGTTTTCATCGTAGGTGACGCCGGCCTGCTCCATGACATACCGGACTAAAGCTGCGCTTAGGTCGGTGCCTGCGTAGCCGATGGTCTTGCCTTCAAGGTCCTTTGGCTCAGTGATATTTTTGTCTGCCAGAGAAAGGATAATATTTAACGGCTCCTGGGTGATGGCTCCGATGGATTTCACCGGAACATCCTGGTTTGTTCGGGTCGTGATAATGTCCTGTTGATAAAAAATGCCGATCTGGGACTGTCCGGCAGCCACAAGGGAGAGGGCATCGTTATCATTGGCCGGAAACTGAATATTGACCTTTAAGCCCTCATCTTCATAATAGCCCTTTTCCATGGCTACATACATAAACGCATGGACGGCATTGGGATACCAGTCCAGAACAACGCTGATTTCCTTAAGCTCGCCGTCCGCGGCACTGCCGGCTGAAGCAGCAGTGTCCGATGCATCGCCCGCGGCGCTGTTAGATATGTCACCGGCGGTCGTGCCGGATACGGTGTTTGATGTGCTGTCTGCGGCGCTTGATGTGTCACCGGCGGCGGTGCCGGAGGTATTCTGGCCGCAGGCAGCCATGGACAGGGTCAGTGCGGTAATCGTGAGCATGCTTAAAATTTTGTTTTTCATAATTTTCCTCGTTTCTTTCATTCGTGTATGTTGATTTACAATTCCTGACGCCATTTGACGCATATTTTTTCAAGAATAGAGATGACAGCGACAATGATCATTGCCACTGCTGATAAAAGGACGATGGGCGCAAACACGCCGGCACCGTCAAGCTGTGTCATCATGCGGCGGCTGAAATAGCCAAGGCCGCTCTGGGCGCCAAGCCATTCGCCGATGGCCGCCCCGATAATGCTCATGGGGATGGCCATTTTAATGGCGGAAAAAAAGCTGGGAAGCGCGGTTGGCAGCTTAAGCTTGATAAAAATATCCTTTTTCCCGGCGCCGTAGCTGATGAGCAGTTCTTCCATTTCCCTTTTGGTCGATTTAAATCCGTCAAAGACAGTAATCGTAATGGGGAAAAAGGTAATAAGGATGGTTACAAGGACTTTGCTCCATATGCCATATCCAAACCAGAGGACAAATAACGGCGCAATGGCTGTGGTGGGAATGGTCTGGGAGGCGATGATGATCGGATAAAGCGCCTTGCGGGCCACTGTGCTTAAATCCATAAGGATGGCCAGAAAAAGCCCGAGAGCAATGGAAATCGCAAGTCCCAGTGCCGTTACTCCCATGGTTGCCGGCAGATGGACAGTAAATAAAGGGACGCGCAGCTCCCAGAGCCGGACAAGAATCTGTACCGGCGACGGCAGGATGTAGGCGGCATCAAGCCCCATGGCTCCCATTTGCCAGATGATAAGCAGAATAAACACAAGAATCAGTGCGGGCAGATTTTTTTTCATCCGATCGTCACCTGCTTTCTGAGCCGGTCAATGAGTGATTCCTTAAGCTCGATCATCTCGGGCTGCTTAAGCATATTCCGGCTGCGGGGAAATCCTGCCGGGACATCGATAACCTCAAGCCTTCGGATGGGCCGCTTTGTAACAACGAAAATCTTTTGGGACAGAAAAAGCGCCTCCTCGACATCGTGGGTGATAAAAAGGATCGTTTTATGAAAGTGCGCCCATTGTGTTAAAAGCCATTCCTGCATCGCCATGCGGGTGAGGGAGTCCAGTGCGGAAAATGGTTCGTCTAAAAGCATGAGTTTGGCGTCGGTTAAGAGTGTCCGGGCAAAGGAAATGCGCTGGCGCATACCGCCGGACAGATCTTTCGGATATTTATTTTTATACTGGGCCAGTCCGGCTTCGTTTAAAACCGCGTCTGTCCGGCGCCGCATTTCATCCTTTGGCAGATGCCGAAGCTCCATGGGAAGCCAGAGGTTTTTTTCCACTGTGCGCCACGCAAAAAGTAAATCCTTTTGGGGCATATAGCCGACCTGAGGCAGAGGGGCCGCGCTCTTTTGCTTTGGTGTGCCGGTGCTCCCTAAAGACGTGGAAGCGGCATGACCAGACGCTCTTTTGCGGCGCGGGGAGCAAGGGAGCGGCGCGCCGTCGACAAGGATTGTTCCGGAATCCGGTGTGAGCAGCCGGTTTGTGAGACGGAAGATTGTACTTTTGCCGCAGCCACTGACACCGATCAGGGAGACAAATTCGCCGTGTCCGACATGAAAGGACAGATTTTCGATAATATTGTCCGGCTCATCGTCATAGCGAAAGGTGACATTTTGAAATTCAAGCATGATTATAACTCCATATTCCAGGACATTTCCCAAAACTGCCCTTCGTAACGGCTGCAGCGGATAAAGATGTCCTCAAGGTGTGCATAGCGCTCCGGTGAGATGTCTTTTCCGTAAGCATTGACAAGATCGATATTTTCCCGGACAATGCGGCGGTAATCTTCGCTGATGTAGCTGCGGACCCATTCGCCGTAAAGCGGATGGTCTGTGGACTGAGGATATACCCTGGCCAGCCGGTTCCCGATTTTTTCATAACTCCATGCACAGGAGAGAACGGCAACGAGAATGTCCAGCACATCGCCGCTGTAACCGATACTGAGCATATAATTGGTGTAAGAGGAATTGACAAGGGACATTTTTGCCGAGGCAATATCCTGCCGGGAAATATTTAAACGGGCCATATAATTTTGATGGGTTTTCATCTCGCCATTTAAGGTACTGTCGGTCATTTCTGAAAAAGTACGCATCAGGTCATGGTCTTTTGCCTTAACAACGCCAAGGGCAAACAGCCGGGAATATTCATATAAATAAAGATAGTCCTGGACCATAAAGAAACGAAATTTTTCCGGCGGAAGCGTTCCGTCGCCGATGCCGGTAACAAAGGGATGCTGATGATAGCCTTCCCAAATATCGCGCGCCGATTCATAAAGACGGTCTGTCAGATTCATTGTGTTTCCTCCTGGTATGGCATCGGTGTACACCGACGCTGACATTCATAATGGTGCAGTCATAAATGACTGCTGGTTGATCGCTGCAAAGTCCAATCTAATAAATTTTATGATGCCGGGAGCACAAAGCACGGAGAAATCCGTGGCATTATGGGGTCAAAAGACCTTTTGCCCCAACATCATTTTATATAGATTATAAAAGAAAAAGCCTTTCCGGAGGAAAGGCTTTAAAGTCATGCACGGCAAAAAATTTGCCGTAATGTATGCGCGGGCCTGATAAAAAGTACAGGTCACGGACTGCGCAGATAGTGCTTCCCTACGGTGGTACGAACCACATCAAGTTCAAAGGGTCGAGACCGGAATCTCTCTCAGCCAGACGGCACCCCCAGCAATGTTTGCTGTTATTATAGCGGATAAGCCATAAAAAGTAAACATTTTTTTAAACTATTCAGCCATGCGGCCGGAATACAAAAGCGCCCGCAAGTATACTTGCAGGGGCGATTTTGTAATTCCGGACATACGGCGCTTAGCCGGAATCGAGCGTTAAGCCGCGAAGCGGCGGAGCGCAGCGAAAGCTGCAAAAACGCGAGATGCATGGCTGAATAGTTACCGGAGCCATGCGGCGGGAATATGGCTCTTGCTTTTTGCTGTCGATTCTGTAAAATAGATATACATAGCGTCGGTGTATACGGATGCTGATGTATACGGATGCTGATAAATGTGCAGCCGGAGGCTGCGCCCCAATGACTGAAAGGACAGAAGATGAATACATTTAAAGACTACTTAAAACGAAACCGTCTTGTGATGGACGGCGCTATGGGAACCTATTATTCGCAAAAATATGCGCGCCGTTCAGAGCCATCGGAGATTGGAAATTTTGATGCGCCGGATGCGATTAAAGCAATTCATATGGAATATATCCGTGCCGGAGCCAATATGATCCGGACAAATACGTTTGCCAGCAATTATGAAAGCCTGAAGCGGGCCGGTTATGGCGGCCAGAGCCATCAGCCGGAGGCAGTGGTGAAGCGGAATCTGACGCTTGGGTATAATCTTGCCAGGGAGGCCGTCAATCAATGCGGACGCCCGGTTTTTATCGCCGCAGATATAGGCCCGATCCCCGAATACGGGCAGACCGATGAGGCCCGGGTACAAAATGAATATATGCTGATGGCCAAAACCTTTATGGAGCTTGGCGCACAGATTTTACTGTTTGAAACCTTTTCAGATTTGAAACACATCCTGCCTGTGGCCCGCTATATTAAAGAGCACAGCGATATTTTTATCATTGCCAGCTTTTGCCTGAATAAATTCGGCTATACAAAATCAGGCATCAGCGCCAGAGCGCTTATGCAGGAGCTGGAAAATGAGCTGAGTATCGATGCGATTGGATTTAACTGCGGTATCGGTGCGGCACATATGTACCAGGTGCTTAAGCGGGTAAACTTCGGCCGGAGGCTCATACTGGCGGCACCTAATTCCGGGTATCCGGATATTATCCGTGACCGGAGCGTTTATCAGGAAAACATGGATTATTTTTCTGAAAAAATGCAGGAGATCGCAGATTTGGGTGTAAATATCATCGGCGGCTGCTGCGGGACGACGCCGGAATATATACGCCGTCTGTGCGGCACGGTAAATCTGTCGGAGCCGGTTGTACGCAGACGGTTTGGAAATCGCGCCGCGTCGGCTTTTGGCAGCTCCGCAGCAACGTCAGAGCGCGCCGCAGCAGTTTCAGGCAGCACCGCAGCGGCTTCAGGCAGCGCCGCAGACAGCGCAGGCGCCTCACAGATGGAAAAATCGGTTTTTGCATCGCCGGCGCAGGAACAAAATCACAGCGGCGGCAGTGAAGGCGGCCCCATGTCCGCGGGCAATGTGCTGATGGATGCCCTTGAAAGCGGGAAAAAAGCAATCGTTGTGGAGCTGGACCCGCCGTATAATGCGGATATGGGTAAGATGATCCAGGCGGTCGAGCAGCTTAAGTGTCAGCCGGTGGATATGATCACGCTTTCCGATTCCCCGATGGGAAAAATGCGGGCGGATTCCCTGGCTGTGGGCGCAAAGGTGCAGCGGGAGCTGGATTTTGCCGTGATGCCTCATGTATCCTGCCGCGACCGGAATCAGATTGCCATGGGCGGCGCCATTTTGGCAGCGCATATGAATGGCATCCGAAATCTGCTCATTGTCACCGGCGACCCGGTGCCAGCCGGCGACCGGCCGGTCGTTTCATCGGTATATGACTTTAATTCTGTGACGCTGATGGAATATATACGGCAGATGAACGCAGAATATTTTGCCGGTGATCCGATCGTTTATGGCGGTGCGTTAAATTACGGAAGAAAAAATCTGGACACGGAGATTGAGCGCATGGAGCGCAAGATCGCGGCAGGCGCAAGCTATTTTCTGACACAGCCGCTTTATTCTCAGGAGGACATTGACCGCATTGCTTACATAAAATCACGGGTCAAAACGCGTATTTTCGGCGGTATTATGCCGCTGGTAAGCTACCGCAACGCAATGTTTATGAAAAACGAGATTTACGGAATCCATGTGCCGGACGAAGTCGTAGCCTGCTACCGGCCGGATTTCAGCCGTGAGGAAGGCGAGGCGGCAGGCATTGACTGTGCGCTTAAGCTCATGGAAAAAATGAAGTCTGTTGTGGACGGATATTATTTTATGGTACCTTTTAACCGGGCATCGATGATCTGCCGGATTATCGGACAAAGCCCGGACAGATAAACAGCGGTCATGTATTGCGTGACCGGAAAGGAGAGGCCGATGATCGACTTAAAAGAAATGCTTAAAAACGGCCCTGTGATCCTGGACGGAGCTACGGGGACAAATCTTCAGAAAATGGGAATGCCAATGGGCGTATGCCCGGAGCAGTGGATAATCAGAAACCGTCCGCAGGTTCAGGCTTTGGAGCGGGCCTATGTGGATGCAGGAAGCCAGATTATTTATGCGCCGACGTTTGCTGCAAGCCGGATCAAGCTTAAAGAATACGGCCTCGAAGATCAGGTCGTCCCAATGAACCGGGCGCTTGTAGAAATGGCACTCGAGGCAGCCGGCGGACGGTGCTTTGTAGCCGGAAATCTGACGATGACCGGACAGATGCTAGAACCTCTTGGAACGCTGCCGTTTGAAGAACTGGTGGATTGCTATAAAGAACAGGCCAGAGCCATTGCCGATGCCGGGGCTGATCTGTTTGTGATTGAGACGATGATGCATATCGGCGAGGCCCGTGCGGCGCTGCTGGCGGTTAAAGAGGTCTGTGATCTCCCGGTGATTGTAACGATGACGGTGGAAAGCTCAGGAAAGACTATGTATGGAACCGATGCGGTGACTGCGCTTGTGACATTACAGAGCATGGGCGCGGATGCCGTAGGATTAAACTGTTCCACCGGCCCGGACCGTCTGCTGCCGCTTGTTGAGCAGATGAAGCCTTATGCAGCCGTGCCGCTGGTTGTTAAGCCCAATGCCGGACTGCCGAAGCTGATTACCGGAGAAACGGTTTTTGATATGGGAAAGGAAGATTTTGCCCGGCATATGAAGGCACTTGTGGAAGCAGGCGCGTCGATTATCGGCGGCTGCTGCGGGAGCACGCCGGATTATATCCGCCTTCTGGCACAGACAGTACGGGGGATGAACGCCTATATCCCGGAGAAAAAAAGCGTGCGGGTGCTTACGGGCGAGCACTGCATGACGGAATTTTCTCTGGACGGCCCATTTGAGATCATCGGGGAACGCATAAACCCTACCGGAAAAAAATGGCTCCGTGAGGCGCTTAAAGCCGGAGATTTTGAATGTGTGCAGGAAATGGCGGTTTCCCAGGTCAGCGAAGGTGCCAGGGTGCTGGATATTAATGTCGGTATGAGCGGGATTGACGAAAAAGAAATGATGCTTCGGGTAATCGATGAGGTAAATGAAGCGGTGGATGTGCCATTATGTATCGATTCGAGCAATATTGAGGTAGTGGAAGCAGCGCTGCGCCACTATCACGGTCGGGCGCTTGTAAACTCTGTATCCTGTGAGCGCGTGAAGCTTGAACGTTTGCTTCCGTTCGTAAAAAAATACGGCGCAATGTTTATCATGCTTCCGCTTAATGACGAGGGGCTTCCTGAAAGCTTTCAGGAACGGAAGGATAATCTGGATAAAATTATGGAAGAAGCCTTCCGGCTCGGATTTACAAAGGAAGATATGGTCGCCGACGGCCTTGTGGCAACGCTTGGGGCTAACAGCGCCGCCGGACTAGATACATTAAAGACGATTGAATATTGTCATGATACCCTCGGGATCGCCACGGTGTGCGGATTGTCCAACATTTCTTTCGGACTTCCGGACCGAAGCTATGTCAACAGTATTTTCCTGGCGCTGGCTATTTCAAGAGGACTGACGATGGCCATTGCCAATCCGTCTCAGGAGCTTTTGATGCGCAGTGCTTTTGCGGCAGACCTGGTAATGGATAAGTCCGGCGCCGCTTTGCGATATATCGAAAATGCAGCGATGTATAAGCAGCGGCAGGCATCCGGCAGCATGACGGCCGCGGCGCAGATGCCGGGAAATGCGGCCGCAGCGGCGCATAGCGGCACAGATGCAGGCTTGGCGCGGCCTGCCGCGGCGCAGACACCGGGAAGCACAGCAGAAGCGGCACATAGCGGTACGGAAGCAGGCTTGGCGCAGCCTGCCGCAGCGCAGACGCCGGGAAGTGCGGCAGCAACGGCGGCACATAGAGGTATGGAAGCAGGCTTGGCGCAGCCTGCCGCAGCGCAGGCGCCGGGAAGTGCAGCAGCAGCGGTACATGACGGCACGGATGCGGCGCCGTTTAAAGCGGCACCGGGCTTCCGGACGATTTACGAGGATGTGCTGAAAGGGAAAAAGAAGCAGATCGTGGCGCATATTCAGGAGGCGCTGGAGGGCGGCGCTGCGCCGAAAACGCTTTTGGATGCGGTGCTGATCCCGGCGATTAATCAGGTGGGCGATTATTTTAATGATAAGATTTATTTCCTTCCCCAGCTGATGATGTCCGCAGAGACAATGCGCACAGGCATCGACTATCTGGAACCGATGTTGTCTCTGGATGCACAGCAGATTGGCTATACAGTGGTGATTGCCACGGTGGAGGGCGATATTCACGATATTGGCAAAAACCTTGTGGCTATGATGATGAAAAATTACGGGTTTTGCGTGATCGACCTCGGAAAAGATGTGCCGGCAAAGACGATCGTGGAGACGGCAATATCCAGGAAAGCGGATGTGATCGCTCTTTCCGCACTGATGACAACGACCATGCAGAAAATGCGTGATGTGGTGGCACTTGCCCGGGAAATGGCGCCGGGGGTGCGGGTTATTATCGGCGGTGCGGTCATTACCCAGGAATATGCCGATGAGATTGGTGCCGACGGTTACTCAGAAGATGCGGTTGGCGCTGTGGCTTTGGTGAAACGGCTGATGGAAAAGCCTTGACATTTGGTGCTTAAGAGCCTATACTTTGAATATCAAAGTATTTAGGAGGCAGGCGCCCGCACCGGTCAGACACGCTGAAGATTGCTTCAGAGCAGTGCCATACCGCCGGGCGCAGGAGAAAGATAAATGTCAGAAGTGAAGCTTTTAGGTACAGGTTCAAGTGTGCCGGAAAAAATTGTAACAAATGATGATCTGGCCGGACTGGTGGAGACAAACGATGAATGGATTCGTACCCGAACCGGAATATGCCGCCGTCATATTGTGACGAAGGAGACGCTGACTTCGATGAGTGTGGAGGCATCCCGGCGGGCACTGGAAGCGGCCGGAATAGAGCCAATGGATCTGGATATGATCATTGTGGCGACCCTGACCCCGGATGAGCCCCTGCCAAACGCCTCAAGCGCTGTGCAGAAGGCGCTCGGTGCGCACCGTGCCTTTTGCTTCGACCTGTCGGCGGCCTGCTCAGGTTTTGTTTATGCTATGGGCTGTGCTGCGATGTACATTAAAGGCGGTGCGGCCAGACATGTACTTGTGATTGGAGCCGAGGTGCTGTCAAAGATCGTGGACTGGCACGACCGGAAAACATGCATTTTGTTCGGCGACGGTGCCGGAGCGGCAGTTTTTGGCTCAGCCAGTCAGCCCGGTTTTCTTGGTATGGATATGGGCACGGACGGCTGGCGCGGAAATACGCTCACAATGTTTGAGCGGGATATGGATAATCCATTTATGACAGAGGCACAGAAAAATGCCGTCAATATGGAAAGCGATGAAGCCTGCAAAATCCGTCCCCGTTCAAGATATGTCTATATGGACGGGCCGGAAGTATTTAAGTTTGCAGTCAAGCAGGTGCCGGACAGTATTCATAAGCTTCTTGACGCGCAGGGACTTTCAGTGGCAGACATCGATCATTTTGTACTGCATCAGGCGAATTACCGGATCATAGAGTCTGTCGCCAAGCGGCTGAAGGTGAGCCTGGATAAGTTTATCATTACGATTGACGAGTACGGCAATACGTCAGCAGCCAGCGTGCCTTTGGCGCTGGATGAGCTGATGCGAAGCGGCAGAGTCAGACCCGGAGACCGGCTGATGATTTCCGGCTTTGGAGGCGGCCTGACCTGGGGCAGTGTGCTGTGGCAGATACAGGATAATGATTAAAAATGTAAA
>CASFBR010000153.1 GCA_949292795.1 uncultured Eubacteriales bacterium | reverse complement strand
CCGATAACCATCACCTTCACACGGGAATCCGGCGTAGAAATCACAACATCTTCCCCGGAAAGGCGGTTTTTCTCATCGTCAATGGAAATGCCGAGGTAGCCCCAATACTGCTCGCAGATGTCCTTGCGCATCTGATCGCCGTTTTCACCGATGCCCGCCGTAAAGACGATCACATCGACGCCATTCATCGCTGCCGCATAAGCGCCGACACGGGTCGCAATATGATACATAAACACATCCATCGCCCGCTGGCACTTTTCATCGCCCTCCGCACAGCCCTTGCGTATATCTCTGAAATCCACAAGACCGCCGGACAGTCCGTAAATACCGGATTCCTTATTGAGGATCGTATTAATCTCGTCCACGCTCTTATGCTCCTTGTGGGTCAGATAATCCACAATCGCCGGGTCAATATCGCCGCACCGTGTTCCCATCACAAGACCTGCCACCGGTGTAAAGCCCATGCTCGTATCCACAGACCTTCCGTTTTTCACAGCGCATACACTGGCGCCGTTGCCTAAATGGCAGACGATGGTCTTTAAAGACTCGTAAGGAACGCCCAGCAGCTCGGCTGCACGCCTGGACACATAGCTGTGAGAGGTTCCGTGGAAACCGTAGCGGCGAATCTTATAATCTGTATAATAACGGTAGGGCAGTCCATAGAGATAAGCCTTTTCCGGCATCGTCTGGTGAAAAGCTGTGTCAAACACCGCCACCATCGGAACATCCTTCATCAGGCTCCGGCATACGTTAATGCCGATGAGATTTGCCGGATTATGAAGCGGCGCCAGTTCGCAGCATTCTTCTATGTCTTTGATCACCTCGTCATCAATCACCACGGATGAGGTCAGCTTTTCCCCGCCGTGTCCGACACGATGGCCGACAGCGCCGATCTCTTCCAGAGAGCGGATCACGCCATAGTCCTTATGCACAAGACAGGCTAAAACCATCTCAATCGCCTTTGTATGATCCGGCATTGGCTCTTCAATAGTAATCTTCTCCCCGGCCCGTTCTCCTGCCGACGGCTTATAAACAATACGGCTGCCGCTGATCCCGATGCGCTCACACAGCCCCTTGGCAAGCACAACCTCGGACTTTGCATCGATCAGCTGATATTTTAACGACGAGCTTCCACAATTCACAACAAATACATTCATCACAATACCTCCAGGATTAACACCCTATGGCTTGGCACATGCCATCCAGGCAAAAACACCGTTAAACATTTGTCAATTCACACAATAAAATATGTTAACTTATTAACATTATTGGTTATTTCTGACAATATCGATGAATGTATTGTAACACACATTTACAGGGAAGTCTATCTTTTTTTTGCGATGACCGCCAGTCTCCCGTTCTCCTGGGAATACTCGCAGGTCGATAAGGTCAGCAATTCGTCGCCATAGGAAGCATCCACGCCGGTATCATACAGCTCCAGCTCATGGATATGATCCATGTAATCGTCAAATTCTTCCTCAGAAGCCGCATCGATCATGCCATAATAACGGAAGCCATCTTCATCCTCATACAGCGCCCTGGCCAGAATCACCGATACGATCTCATAGTCGCCATCGCCGTAAATCGTATTGAACGTGATGTACGGATGCTCTTTATAAAAATCCTCATCCCGGTAATCTAAAAGATGGCTGAACATCGTGTCGTTTTTCATGTTATGGCCGTAAATGATCACATTGGTGCTGCGGGGCTCTATGGAGCAGGCGCCGTCCACAAAAGGAAGGCCACTGTACTCATAATCCCCCTCAAAATTACGGTGCAGATAGTACTCCGGATCGTCCGGCGTATACATGACCGGATAGCTGATCTTTGTGCCTTCAATCTCAATCCAGCCGATAAAATCCGGATTTTGTTCCAGCAGGCGGGCATAACGGTTCGAAGCCGTCTGCTTTTGTCCGCCCTGATCGTCCGCGCCAGCTGTCCCGGTACTCTCTGATACACCGGAAAGCTCCTCATCCGTCAGGATCAGATCGTGCAGCCTGCCCATATCCTTTTCCTTCTGCCAGCCATCCCAGTAATATTTCAGGAGATAGCCGCCGCTGCCCACAAAGCACAACACCGCAATAATCAGGATGATGTTTAAAATCCAGTTTTTCTTTTTTCGTTTTTTCTCCATAGACATTTCACCCCTTACTTAAGCTCCGGCGATGGCTGCCCATCCCCGGATTTTAAGCGCCCTGTGTATCGGACGCGCCGCTTTCTGACGCCGCGCTCTCATCCGCTGCGCTGTCGTCTGACGCCGCGCTCTCATCCGCTGCGCTGTCGTCTGACGCCGTGCTCTCATCCGCCGCGCTGTCGTCTGACGCCGCGCTCTCATCCGCCGCACCACTTTCTTCAGCAGCCGCTGCGGCCGCCGCCTCGGTTGCCGGAAGGGCCGGTGTATTTAAAACAACAAACTTCTGCCAGCCGTCATAAAACGTCGCGTCATTGTCATTGAGCCACTGCTGATAGGTATCATTATATTTGCTCACTGCAAGCTCTCTTAAAGCGGACTCGCCAAGCGCCTCGTCATTTTCAGACACGCATTTCATTACATGATAGCCGTACTCGGTTTCCACGATCGCCATCTCGCCCTCGGCAAGCTTCCACGCGCCGTCTGTAAACTCCTGAACATAGGATACGCCGTCCGGGCTCTGTCCATCCCGGTTTAAAGAATATTCAAAACCGCTGTCCTCGTTATACTCATCCGCAAGTGTCCCGAAATCTTCGCCGGCCAAAGCCCGCTCAAGCACCTCCTCGGCCTTTGCTTTCTGGGACTGCCGATAGCTTTCAGCCTCAGATTCAGACACTTCCTTTATCTCGCCGGATTCATTTGTCTCCGGAGTCTTTTCGGTTTTCAGCAAAATATGCTGAACCGTGCGGAACACGCAGCTTTCCTTTTCCTCATCGGTCAGCTGGGCGATCTGCTTTTCCACCTCCGCGTCAAGCACCTTGCCTGCAATGGCGATATGCTCCAGCGCCTTTGTCACTGTTTCATCATTGAAGCCGTACAGCGCCTTATCCTCGTCGGCAATACTGTCGTTAAAGGATGCCAGATTTTCGGCAATCTCCTCTTGATCATCATCGGACAGCGTAATGCCGTCCTCCTCAGCCATACTGTTCCAGAATGCATTCTGGAGCACCTGATTTTCTACAAGACTTTTAAGATATTCGCCATAAGTCGTACCGTCGCTGCTGATGGCGGCGCTCCAGTCCATCATACCGCCCATGCTGTACTCTGTCTGTACACGGAAGGCCAGATAATGATAATACACTTCCGGCGCTAAAATCTGTACACCGTCAATATCAAGCGCCACGTCATCCGGATTCACCGGTTCATTTTCCGTTACTTCCTCAGTTTCTTCAGAAGCATCACTTTCTGAGCTGCTCTCCTGGGACGCCCCGGTCTCATCCTGCGCGCCGCTTTGTGCGGCTGCGCTTGTTTCATTCTGGCTGCTGCTGCACCCGGTTACCGTTGCAGCACAAAGACTTAAGGCCAGCACAAGTACAGCCGCCTTTTTCAGTAATTTACCTTTCATTTTTAAATCCTTTCCTGAATTAAAATCCTTTTTGAGAGGCCGCACATCCAAACCATCCTTTCTGGCATTTTCAGGCGGCCTCGTCTTTTTGAAGTATTATAGTTGATTTTTAAGCGCCAAGCAACGATTTTATATCATTGATCAGCATTTTCTCACATTTAATCAGATCAAACCCGGCGCCGCTTTTTGTGCGTACCGTAAAGCAGGGTGCATCGCCACCGGTAAATTTCATGGCATTACGATATTTTTGCAGAAGCAACGGAATACGTTCCCCCTTCACATTGGCCCGCGGGAACATGGCAATCTTTGTCTCATTTTTCCGGTGCGTTACAGACACGATACCGGCCGCATGGGCCTGAGCCTTAAGCAGCGCGATCGCCAGAAGATTCTGTGCCGGCCGTGGCAGTTCGCCGTAGCGGTCCATAAGCTCATCCGCCATTTCCTCATATTCCTCTTCATTGGATATAGCTGCAATGCGCTTGTAAATTTCCAGCTTCTGAAATTCACTGCGAATATAGGTTGCCGGAATGTAGGCGCTTATATCCAGATCAATGGCCGTCTCAAAGCTTTCCTCCGGCGTCTCGCCCATCTCCTCCTGCACTGCCTGATGGAGCATCTTACAATATAAATCATAGCCGACCGCCTCCATATGGCCGCTCTGCTGCTCTCCGAGAAGGTTTCCGGCCCCGCGTATCTCAAGGTCACGCATGGCAATCTTAAAGCCGGAGCCCAGCTCGGTAAATTCGCGGATCGCTGCCAGGCGCTTTTCCGCCACCTCACGCAGGATCGTATTTCTCCGGTACATCAAAAAGGCATACGCGGTCCGGTTGGAGCGGCCGACACGGCCGCGGAGCTGATAAAGCTGGGACAGGCCAAAACGGTCGGCATCGTGGATGATGATCGTATTGACATTGGAAATATCAAGCCCTGTCTCGATGATTGTCGTGGACACGAGCACATCGATCTCTCCGTTAATAAAACGATACATCTGCTTTTCCAGCTCACGCTCGCTCATCTGCCCGTGAGCAAAAGCCACAGCCGCCTCCGGCACGAGCTTCTGAATCTGAAGCGCCATCTCGGCAATGCCGTTGACGCGGTTAAATACATAGTATACCTGTCCGCCCCTGCCAAGCTCACGGCTGATCGCCTCACGGACCATTTCTTCATTATATTCCATGACATACGTCTGGATCGGCATCCGGTCCATCGGCGGTTCCTCGAGAATACTCATATCCCGTATACCGATCAGGCTCATATGGAGCGTACGCGGGATCGGCGTCGCCGTCAGCGTCAGTACATCCACATTTTCTTTAAGCTTTTTAATCTTTTCTTTATGTGTCACACCAAAGCGCTGCTCCTCGTCCACAATCAGCAGGCCGAGGTCTTTATATTCCACATCCTTTGAAAGTACCCGGTGGGTGCCGATAAGAATATCGACCATGCCCCGCTTTAATTCATGCAGTGTCTTTTTCTGCTGGGCAGGCGTGCGGAAACGGCACATCAGATCGATCACGATGGGATAATCCTTCATCCGCTGTACAAATGTATTGTAATGCTGCTGTGCCAGAATCGTTGTAGGCACAAGCAGGACGACCTGCTTGCCGTCCTGAACGGCTTTAAACGCCGCCCGTATCGCCACCTCCGTTTTCCCGTAGCCGACATCGCCGCAAATCAGCCGGTCCATAATCTTCGTGCTTTCCATATCCTTTTTGGTTGCTTCGATAGCCGAAAGCTGATCCTGCGTCTCCTCATACGGAAACATTTCCTCAAATTCCCGCTGCCATACCGTATCCGGACTGAACGCATAGCCGGTTTTGGACGCTCTTGCCGCGTACAGCCGGATCAGGTCTGCGGCCAGAATCTTCACCGCCTTGTGCACCTTTCCGCGGGTTTTTCGCCATTCCGGCGCTCCGAGTGTATTAAGCTTCGGCCGCCTTGCATCGGAGCCGGCATACTTCTGGATCAGATCAAGCTGTCCTGCCGGGACATAAAGATTGCCGCCTCCGGCATACTCAATCTTAATATAGTCTTTGACAACACCTTCCACTTCCACCTTTTCGATGCCCCGGTAAATACCAAGACCATGATTTTCGTGGACAACATAGTCGCCGGGCGACAAATCCATGTAATGCCGGACCTTCTCTGAGCTGTACTGCTTCGTCCGGCGCTTCTTTTTCTTTTCCTCGCCGAAAATATCGCTCTCCGCCACAATGGCAAGCTTGATCAGCGGGTATTCCATGCCTCTGTGCAGGCTGCCATGGACGATCATGATTTCACCGTTTTTTACAAGACGGTCTGTGTCCTGCGTGCAGAAGGCATTCAGCTCATATTCCTGAAGGTCCTTCGCCAGCCGCTGTGCCCTTGTCTGTGAACGGCACACAAGGATCACCCGGTATTTTCCGGCCTTCCACTGTCTGAGCTCCTTTACAAGAAACTCGAAATTACTGTTATAGGGATTAATCGATTTTACGGTAATATTATATTTTTCCTGCGCTGAAATCTCCCTGATCTTCTGTGCAAGCGTGGAGAGCATGATCGTCCGGCCCATTTCCAGACGGGCAAATATCGATTTCGCCATAAAAAGCACGTCCATCTGTCCCGGAAGGATGTAGCCCTTTTCCAGACGTGCGGTCATGCCCTCGCGAAACTCCAACTCCACAGCCTCGCCCCGTTCCTTAAGCCGAATCGGTTCATCCAAAAAGAGCATTGTCTCCTCTCTTGGAAAATAATCTAAAAAGGAACAGGTATCGCTGTAAAAATACGGGATAAAGCTGTCAATATTTGTATCGCCAAACGATTCGCTGAGATTTTGGGCCAGCTCATCGGTCACCTGGCTTAAATGGGCCGCCGCCTCGCCGTTTCCTTCGGCTTTCAGCTTTTTTAAAACTGCGTCTGCCTCTTTTTGAATACGCTCCAGCCCATGCGCGATCACACGGCGCGAAAAGACAAATTCCGATGCCGGATAGATAGTCAGACGTTCGCACCGCTCAATGGAGCGCTGACTTTCCACGTCAAAGCTGCGGATGCTGTCGACCTCGGTGTCCCAAAGCTCGATGCGGTACGGGCAGTCATCGGACATATTGTAAATATCCACAATACCGCCGCGGATGGCAAACTGGCCGGGGCCTTCCACCTGGCCGACCCGCTCAAAGCCCATGTTGATCAGCTTTGCTTTTAAGGCATCCAGCTCAAGCACCACGCCTTCTTCCACAGTAAAAACCTGCTCCGTAATCCATTTTAAATCCAGCACCCGGTCCATCAGTGCGTCAATGGTCGTAACGACCGTTACCGGCTCACCGTCAAGCAGGCGGCGCAGAACGCGCAGCCGCTCACTGACGATCAGGCCGCCGTGAATATCGGCATTATAAAAGATCACATCCTTTGCCGGGTACAGGCAGGCTGTCCGGTCAAAAAACCGGTAATCTTCATATATTTCCCGGGCCTTGCGCTCGCTTTCGGTAATGATCAGCTTATATTTTACACCTTCTGACAGCGCACAGATCAGATGGCTTTTCTGGGAATCAATACAGCCATCCACATGGATCGGAAATCGGTCCTTCCCGATGTCCTCCAACATATGCACATATTCGGACATTTCCTTCAGCGGTTCAAAAAATGCTCTCAACTTGACTCCCTCTTTTTCATATTATACCGGTTCATAGCTGCGCCGATACCGTCGCGGATCACAGAAATCACCGCGTCCGCCGCCTCGCTCACAGCCGTGTCCATAATTTTTCGCTCCTCCCCTCCAAACCGGGACAGCACATAATCCGCCAGGTCCCAGCCTTTGGGCTTTTCGCCTACGCCAACCTTGACCCGGGGAAATTCCTGGGTTCCGAGATGGGCGATGATATTTTTAATGCCATTATGGCCGCCGGCACTGCCTTTGGCCCGAATACGGAGCTGCCCCGGCTCCAGACTGATGTCGTCATAAACAACGATAATATCTTCCGGCTCCACCTTATAGTAGGATGCCAGCGCGCCCACGGCCTCGCCGGACAGATTCATATAGGTCTGCGGCTTGACAAGGAGCACACGGGCGCCCTCGATCACACCCTTTCCGCAGAGGGCTCTGTCTTTTTTTATACCAAGATCGATCCCGCAGCGCCCGGCCAGAACATCGATCACTTCAAAGCCAACATTGTGGCGCGTTCCCTCATAGGTTTTTGTCGGATTTCCCAAACCTGCAATAATAAACATGCTTTAACCTGCTTTCCAAACTTATCTGTATTTGTCAAACTTATCTGCATTTGTCAAACTTATCTTGCATTCGTTATTATAGGCATAAATCATCGTTTTTGACAAGCTTTTGCGCACACAAAAATGAGCTTTGGCCGGGAATCCCCGGTCAAAACTCATTTTTGTTCTTATTCATCTACCGTTTACTCTGAAAGCCCCTCAGGGGCAGGACGGTATTGGTCTATTCTTCATTCTCACTTTCCAGCGCAGCGATCTCGTATTTTTGCAGGATAATGCTCTGAATACGCTCGCGTGTCTCAGAATTGATCGGATGAGCAATATCTCTGTACTCACCGTCTGCGGCCTTGCGGCTCGGCATAGCGATAAACAGGCCCTTTTCGCCTTCGATCACTTTAATGTCATGAACGACAAATTCATTGTCCAGTGTGATCGATACCACTGCCTTCATCTTACTCTCTTTGCTCACCTTTCGTACTCTTACATCCGTAATCTGCATAATGTAGGTCCCCCTTTAGTTTATAAAATGTAGCGTTCGTTATCTTCGATAACGACTCTTATGCGGTCCTTTTCGCCTATGTATGACATATTGGCGCGAATCGTATCCCGGCTTTCCACGATGCAGTTTTCAATGCATGTATTATCACCGATATAAACATCATTTAAAATGATCGAATTACGGATGACACAATTATTGCCCACATACACCTTTTTAAACAGGATCGAATCCTCCACGCTGCCGTTGACGATACAGCCGCTGGAAATCAGGCTGTTCTTCACATTGGCGCCCGGATTAAATTTTGCCGGAGGCAGGTCGGAAATCTTTGATAAAACATTCGGATATTCTTTAAAGAAATAGTCCCGGACTTCTTTTTTAAGGAAATCCTTATTGGCCCTGAAATAGGAATCCAATGTAGCGATATTTCTCCAGTAGCCTTCCATTTTATAACCATAAATCCGTTTCTGCTCCTTATAACGCACAAGGATGTCTGAAACAAAATCGTTGCGCCGCTCCTCGTGAGCCTTTTCAATCAGCTCGATCAAATGTCTGCGCCGGATCACATAAATACCGGTAGACACAAGATTCTCCTTAGCCACCAGCGGCTTTTCTTCAAAAGCAATGACACGCCCGTCGTCAGCCAGCTTAAGGATGCCAAAGCGGGTCAGATCATCTTCATCGGCCGCCATCTCTTTATAGACAACGGTAATATCTGCCTTCTTGGCAATGTGGGCCTCAAGGACCTTATTGTAATCCAGCTTGTAGATACAGTCACCGGAGGTGATGATCACATAGGGCTCATGGCAGTCCTTTAAAAAGTCCAGATTCTGATAAATGGCGTCGGCCGTGCCGCGGTACCAATCGCTGTTCTCATCGGTAATCGTCGGCGTCAGTACAAAAAGCCCGCCCTGCTTGCGGCCAAAATCCCACCATTTTGACGAATTTAAATGATGGTTCAGTGATTTGGCATTATACTGAGTCATCACTGCTACTTTTTTAATATGAGAATGGGTCATGTTGCTCAGTGCAAAATCGATGCACCGGTAGCTGCCTGCCACCGGCATCGCCGCCACTGCCCGGCGCTTAGACATCTCGCCCATCCGGTTATTGCTTCCGCCTGCTAATACAATTCCTACTGCTCTCATCACATCTCACCTGCCTTAACGATCGCCTGTCCGCCTGCCAGTAATCCATTGGGATAATCTGAAGCTGTCGTCTCCCCGACAATAGCTGTATTCTTTCCGATTGAAACATTTGGAGGGATGACCGAGTTCTCGGCAACCGTCACAAGGTCAAAGGCGTATACCTTGGGATTTAAAACGCTAGGGGCATATTCGCCGACCCCCATGGTCACATGGCTGCCGACCTTCACATTTTCAGCAATAATAGCCTTATCGATCACACAGCCTTCGCCGATTTCGGCATCCCTCATAATAATTGAGTTTCTCACCACAGCGCCTTCACCGATGGTCACGCCGGCTCCAATAACACTTCCTACGACTTCACCGTAGATTTCAGCGCCCTCGCCGATGATGCACCGCTCCACACGGGAAGCACTGCCAAAATACTGCGGGGTAATTATATCATTATTTGTATAAATTTTCCAGAACTCTTCGTAAAGATTAAATTCCGGGATAATATCAATAAGTTCCATATTGGCTTCCCAGTAAGAGCCAAGGGTGCCTACGTCCTTCCAGTAGCCGTTAAATTCATATACATAGCAGTTATGCGACCGGTCATGGACATAAGGAATGACATGCTTGCCAAAGTCGCAGCCCGGTACATCCTTAAGCTTAAGAAGCGCCTCTTTAAGAACACTCCAGTTAAAAATGTAAATACCCATGCTTGCAAGGTTGCTGCTTGGTTTTTCCGGTTTTTCCTCAAACTCCTGGATATTGCCGTTCTCGTCCGCCACCACAACGCCGAAGCGGCTGGCCTCCTCCCACGGCACAGGCATACATGCCAGCGTAATATCCGCATGTCTTGCCTTATGATAATCGAGCATAACCTCATAGTCCATCTTATAAATATGGTCGCCGCCAAGAATCAGCACATAATCGGGATTATAGTTCTCGATAAATTCAATGTTCTGATAGATGGCATTGGCTGTTCCGGAATACCAGTCGGAATGTTCCGTCTTTTCGTAGGGAGGAAGCAAAGTCACGCCGCCATAATTACGGTCTAAATCCCACGGCACGCCGATACCGATATGAGTATTGAGCTTTAAGTGCCTGTACTGGGTCAGAACCCCCACGGTATCAATACCGGAATTAATACAGTTGCTTAACGGGAAATCAATGATTCTATATTTGCCTCCAAATGCAACGGCAGGCTTGGCGACATTGGCTGTTAACACACCCAATCTGCTCCCCTGGCCTCCTGCCAGAAGCATTGCTATCATCTCTTTCTTAATCACGCAATCACCTCTTGTTGTTATTAAAATGTACTCAATGTGCTGGCCTCATGGCCTTTTCTCATCCTTCACAGCCGCGCAGTCCTTTCGGATGCGCCAGCCGTTACTATGTGGTCATTATAGCACCAATTACCAGAAATGTGAATAGTTTTACTAATTATTTTTTAATATAAACCATAACTTCTATGCAAACTAACTATTTTTCGTACAATTTCGACATTTTTCAGTTCGTTTTTTTGAATATATTTATATCGTGTTTTTCTTTGTTTTTTATATATTTTTACCTTTTTCGACAAAACGCATAAAAATCTGCACATGTGGGGCAAAAACGTTTTTCCCCAGCAGCAGCGCTGTCTTTGATGTTTTGCCATAAAGCCTTTGATTTTTTCAGAAACTGTGTTTATAATGGATGTAGCTAAATAGTGGCTCCGCACCTGCGGGGCTTTCACAGGAACAGAACAGGATGTGTAATTATGTATCAGTTAAATTTTGACGAACCGATCCGCGTTCATTTTATGGGTATCGGCGGCATCAGTATGAGCGGCCTTGCTGAAATCCTTCTGGACCGCGGTTTTATCATTACCGGCTCTGACAGCCATTCCAGCGCAATCACCCGGCATCTTGAAGCTCAGGGCGTTGTCATCCATTACGGACAGTGCGCCGAAAATATCACCGATCAGATCGATCTGGTCGTTTATACTGCCGCTATCCATCCCGACAACCCGGAATTTATCGCCGCAAAGGCCCGCAATATTCCGATGATGGACCGGGCAGAGCTTCTCGGCCAGATCATGCGCCACTATGAAAATTCTGTGGCGGTTGCCGGAACCCACGGAAAAACAACAACGACATCAATGATCTCACAGATCATGCTTGAGGCCAAATGTGATCCGACGATTTCTGTTGGCGGTATTTTAAAAGCCATCCACGGCAATATCCGCATCGGACAGTCCTCCTATTTTGTCGCAGAAGCCTGTGAATATACGAACAGCTTCTTAAAATTTCATCCGAAGATGGAGGTTATCCTTAATATCGAAGAAGATCATCTGGACTTTTTCAAAGATATTTATGACATCCGTCATTCTTTCCGGGAGTTTGCCCGCAGGCTTCCCGCAGACGGAACACTGATCATTCACGGAGCGATCGACCATTACACAGAGATCACCGATGGACTGGCCTGCAGGGTCATTACCTTCGGCCTTGATCCGTCCAATGATTTTTCGGCCAGTCATATCACCTTTGACGACCGGGCCAACGGCAGCTTTGACTTAAATATCCGCGGCGAACAGATCGGCCGGATTTCTTTAAATGTCACCGGCATGCACAACATCACCAATGCCCTTGCCGCCATCGCTGCCGCCGTGACCATGGGCTTTTCTCTTGAAGATATTAAGCAGGGGCTTTTAAATTATGACGGCACGGACCGGCGCTTTGAATACAAGGGCAGCTTTAACGGCACTACCGTCATTGATGACTATGCCCATCACCCGACAGAGATTGCCGCCACACTGACAACCGCCCAGAAATGTCCCCATAAGACACTCTGGTGCGTATTCCAGCCTCACACCTACACCCGCACAAAAGCCTTCTTAAACGACTTTGCAAAGGCGCTGAGCCTGGCAGACAAAATTGTGCTGGCAGATATTTTCCCGGCCAGGGAGACAGACCCTGGCGACATTCATTCCAAAGACATCCAGAGACTGCTCGCACAGGCCGGCAAGGATGTCTGGTATTTTCCATCATTTGCAGAAATCGAGGATTTTCTTCAAAAAAATTGTACCCACGGCGATTTGTTGATAACTATGGGTGCCGGAGACGTTGTAAATATTGGAGAAAACCTGATTCAGTCCTAGTTATCCACATTATCCACAAATTTATAAACAATAAAACGTTTATAAATTTGTGGATATTTTCATTTACATAACAAATCCGAAACCTGTCGTCATAATCTGCTGTTTTTCCCCATTTTACAACGTCTGCCGCAATATATCCGACTTATTATGTCCACTATTTATCCACATTATCCACATTATCCACAAAAAAGTCATGCACAATCCACCTTCCGGCCGCTCCTATTCTCTTTTTTTCGGTTATGTGCTATACTATCGTCAGTATAATCCGGATAGGAGAGCATTCTTCCCTCCTATCCGGCAAAGGCGCACAGCTCACGGCAAAAACGCCGGCGGGCTGTGCATCACAGCTTACAAAAGGACAGGGGAAACCATGAATACACTGACACTTTTCGGGGCACCGGATACGGCGGTGACCATCCTTTCCAATGAATTTCTTGATTACTATATGCCAAAGGCCAGCGGTGAATTTGTCAAGGTCTATCTTTATTTTCTCCGCTACTGTACATGTCCGGCGTCCGGCGTCAGCTTAGCCAGCGCCGCTGATACATTTTGTATGACCGAAAACGACATTCTCCGCGCGCTGAAATACTGGGAGCGCGAGGGACTTATGGCGCTTCGCTTTGAAGGAAACACGCTCCTGGGCATCCAGCTGCTCCCGCTTCCCCAAAAGCACTCCCAAAGCGCAGCCGCGCCGGTGCCGCTGCCCGCTCAGGCAGCGGCTGCGACCTGGGCCGCTGCCGCAAACCGCTCATCTGCGCTGCCCTCCGGCGCCCAGGCAGGCGCCGCGGCGGGTTCATCCTCCTTCTCCGCGGTATCTTCCGGCGCTCAATCAGGCTCCGCGGCGGGTTCAGGCTCCTTCTCTACGGTATCTTCCGGCGCCCAATCAGGCTCCGCGCCGGGAGCAGCCCCCTTCTCCGCGGTATCTTCCGGCTCCCAGGCAGGCGCTGCGGCGGGTTCAGCCTCTGTGCCGGATGCGGCGGCCTTACAGGCCGGCCCGGCAGCCGTCCCCCAAAAGCCAAATATGTATAACGGGACACCGGCCTACACAGCCGCACAGATGGAGCATTTTAAAAAAGTCAATGATGATCAGCTCTTTTTTGTCATTGAACAGTATCTTGGCAAGCCGCTTGGGCCCACCGATGTCAATAAGATCGTCTACTTCGGAGAGGGGCTCGGCTTTTCCTCCGAGCTGATCGAATATCTCTTTGAATATTGTGTATCAAATAATCATTACAGTATACACTACATTGAACAGACCGCCCTGGCCTGGGCCAGAGACGGCATCGATACGGTGGCCAAGGCCCGCGCCCGGTCAACCTACTATAATAAGACATGCTTCGACATCCTCAAAGCCTTTGGCATCACCAACCGCAACCCGGCCCCCTCGGAAATGGAGCATATCCGCCGCTGGACGCGGGAATACGGATTTCCGATGCCAATCATCCTTGAAGCATGTAAAAGAACCATTGAAGCTACCCATGCCCCCAGCTTTTCCTATGCACAGTCTATCCTGAAGGGCTGGTATGAAAATAAGGTGGGAAGTCTGGATGATGTGCGCAGGCTGGACGAAATCCACGCCCGGAAAAAGCAGGCCGCCCAGAGTACCGGCGCGCCTTCCGCAAAAGCCGCACCGGGCAGCTATCCGTCCGCCGGCAGCGTATCGGCCGGAAAGTCCGCTGGCAACGCACCGGCTGGAAAGCCCGCTGGCAGCGCACCGGCCGGAAAGTCCGGTGCTTACGCCGGAACAAATGTCCTGGGCAGCCAGCGCCCACGCAGCACAAACAAGTTTCACAATTTTGAGCAGCGCTCTTATGACTATGGAAAGCTTGAACAGGCACTTTTTAAAAAATCACTAAATAAAAGCGAAAATAAAACCGATGGAGGGAAGCCGTCATGCCCCTGAAAAATTCACAGTATAACGCCATTTTACGCAGATATGACCAGCTCCAGTTCGACAATAACCGACGCCTTGAGCAGCGCCGCCAGGAGGTCTATTCCTCAGTGCCAAAAATCCGGGAAATCGATGAGCAGATTGCCCGGACAGCTGCCGATTGCGCCCGCAGCGCGGTCTTAAAAAAGGGAGCCGCAGCTGAACAGCTTAAAGCCTTTAAAACGGCTATGAAGCAGCTTAATGATGAAAAGGCCGCGCTTTTACAAAGCAACGGATACGTTGCCGATTATCTTAAGCCACACTATCACTGTCCGGACTGCAAGGATACCGGATTTATAGGCGCAAAAAAATGCCATTGCTTTATGCAGGCTGTCGTGGATCTTGTCTATGCTCAGTCCAATATCCGCGAGCGGCTCAGTGAAGAAAATTTTGATACATTTAAGATCAGCTATTATTCCGATGAAAAGGATGCGCGTCTTGGCATCAGCCCCAGAGAAAATATCCTCAAGATCGTGGAACAATGCCATCATTTCATCGATACATTCAGCGAGAACAGTGAAAATCTTTTGTTTTGCGGCAATACCGGCGTCGGCAAAACATTTCTCACCAACTGCATTGCCCGGGAGCTTCTGAACAAGGGATATACGGTCATCTACCTGACAGCCTTCGGCCTTGTGGATATTCTTGAAAATAATACGTTTGGAAAAAATGACGATGACGATACCGCTGAAAATATGTTTAGCTACATCCTGGACTGCGACCTGCTCATCATTGATGATCTTGGCACGGAGTTAAATAACAGCTTTATTACTTCCCAGCTGTTCCTGTGCATTAATGAACGGCTCCTTTGCAAAAAATCGACGATCATTTCCACGAATATGTCCGTGGAGCAGCTTCAGACCGAATACAGCGAACGTATTTTTTCGCGCATTGTCAGCGACTATACCATCCTTCCCGTGCTCGGCGAGGACATCCGTGTAAAAAAAGCCATTGCTCCATAAACGAATAAACAGCAAAAATGGCCGGCTGCCCCAACGGGAATGTGCAGATTGGCCTGGCTCAGGCATTTGAGGCGAGCCATTTCGTTACATTTAACAGAGTTTCGCCAGCCGCTTTACAAAATACGACAAAACTTTACAAAAGTGATTTTTTCTCTTGTTTTATTGGAACATCTTGTTTAAAATGAAAATATAAATGTCTCTGTCGGCCGTATGCCCGGCAGAACCGAAAACTCCAGGCAAGCGGCCTGCACCGTCTTTCGTTCTGTCAGACACATGGCTGAATAGTTACAAAATATCATATATCGCGCAGTATTGTATCGTGACAGCGCACACATACCATGGAGGTTAACTATGAATCAAACGGACAATTTCAAAGAAACTATTCCGGCAGGTGAACTGGGAATCATCCCTCTTGAAAGCTGCAGCGCTCTTGGAAAGCGCGTCAACGACTATATCGTTTCCTGGCGCCGGGAAAGAACAGGAAAGCATATGTCATCTATTCATTTTGAAGGCTATCAGCGGGATAACTACATCATCGACGCAAAGTGCTCCCGTTTTGGAAGCGGCGAAGCCAAGGGTACGATCAATGAGTCTGTCCGCGGTAAAGACCTGTATATTCTTGTGGATGTCACTAATTACAGTATCAAATACTCTCTCTGCGGCTATGAAAACCGCATGTCCCCGGACGATCATTTTGCAGACCTGAAGCGTATTATTTCCGCAGCCGCAGGCAAGGCCCGCCGTATCAACGTTATTATGCCCTTCCTCTATGAAAGCCGCCAGCACAAGCGCTCCAAGAGAGAATCTCTTGACTGTGCGCTTGCTTTAAAGGAGCTCTATGATATGGGTGTTGAGAATATCCTTACCTTTGACGCACACGACCCCAGAGTTCAGAACGCAATCCCGTTAAGCGGCTTTGACAATATTCAGCCGACCTATCAGTTTATCAAGGCACTGTGCTGCAATGTTCCGGATATGGGAATTGACAATGGACATCTGATGGTCATCAGCCCCGATGAAGGCGCTATGAGCCGCGCCGTTTACTACGGAACGGTTCTCGGTGTTGAGGTTGGTATGTTCTATAAACGCCGCGATTACACAACGATCGTCAACGGCCGCAACCCCATTGTTGCCCATGAATTTCTCGGCGCGCCGGTGGAAGGAAAGGACGTTCTGATCGTTGACGATATGATTTCCTCCGGTGAAAGTATGCTTGATGTGGCAAAAGAGCTGAAAAAACGCAAAGCCAGAAGAGTTTTCGTTGCCGCTACCTTTGGCCTTTTCACCAATGGTATGGCTTCTTTTGATGAGTACTATAAAAACGGCCTGATCGATAAGGTGCTTACCTCCAACGTCATTTATCAGACACCAGAGCTGTTAAGCCGTGAATACTATGTCAGCGTTGACCTGAGCAAATACATTGCCCTGCTCATCGACTCCATCAACCACGATCATTCCATCAGCCAGCTTCTTGACCCATACGACAAGATCGACAGTCTTCTGGAAAAGTACCGCAAGGGCCAGGTTGAATAAAGAAACAACGGCCGCTTTGCAAAATATACTTTTGTATCATTAAAGGGCTGCGCAGCAGCGCAGCCCCGACCGCATATCAGCCATGGTATCTGCCATGGCTGATGTTTTATATACTGTTATATATTGCCGTTATGTATATTACTGTTATATATTGCCGTTATGTAAGGTTGACATAATTATAATCTATATTCATATGATCCAGCAGTGTCTCTTCCCGGTGCTGACAGCAAAATAAAAGCAGCTGCCCCGGCCTGCGCTCCGCCAGCCAGGAAAGGAGCGTTTTCAGACGCTCATCGTCATAATAGGCAAAGGTGTCATCGAGCACAAGGGGCATTGCTTCATCGCCAAACAGCAGGCTGGCTGCCCCAAGCCGCACTGCCAGATAGAATTGCTCCATTGCAGCCCGGCTTAACCGCTCCAGAGGGATCAGCGTTCTGGAATTATCCACTAAAATTTTCAAATCCGGCTGTACCTTAAAGCTTCTGTCCTGACCGGTAAGCTCCTGCATCAAACGGGCGGACGCTTCCCACAGGCGGCCGCCAAAATGCTCATGTATTTCTCCTGCCAGCGTCTCAATGAGCTGTGAAGCCTGATCGATACAGGTCAGCTCCCACTGCTGCTCCTGAAGCTGCGCGGTCATCTGATCCAGCATTTCCTGACAGTCCTCAATCATATTCACAGTCTCGTTATATTGCTCCAGTACAGATGCCTGATGTGCCTGCGTCTGACGGCACCTGGCAAGACGTGCCGTAAGCTCCTGCTTTTTCTGTTCAAGCTGCTGCCGCTGTTCAAGCTTTCCCGCCTGCCGCGCCTTCAGGACATCGATGCGCTGAAGCAGCTGCTGCGTCTGTGACGTATTTCCGGCACCGGCTGTATCATCGGTTGTATCGCCGTTTTTATCATCGGTTGTATCATCGGCTGCATGATGGGTGGTTTTACTTCCGCTTTCCACTCCCCTGCCCCGACGGCCGGCAAAATCAAATATACAGCCGGTAATTCCGAAAATGAGCAGCACTATGCAGCCGGCAAAAATGGCAGCTGCCGCAGGCCCCGAAAGCTTTTCCCAATGGGTAAGCGCAAAAATACCAAGAATCACCCCCAGCACAGCCGCCGTAAATCCCAAAACGATTACCGGCCGCCTGCGCTCCGGTTCATCTGAGAAAGCACGTTTTCCATGCACGCGCATCTGCGCTTCATGCGTACGCGCTTTACGTCCCCGCGTCTCATATGCCTGCTCCTCGCGCGCCCGCGCTTTGCCTTCCTGCGCCTCATGCGCCCGCTCCTCATGCGTACGCGCTTTGCGTCCCTGCGGCTCATATGCCTGCTCCTCGCGCGCCCGCGCTTTTCCTTCCTGCGCCTCATGCGCCTGCTCCTCATGCGTACGCACTTTGCGTTCCTGCGTCTCATATACCCGCCCTTCGCGCGCCCCCGTCTCATGTGCCTGCGCTTTATATTCCTGCTCCAAACGCTCCTGCATCGGGCGCAGTTCCCCTAAAATCATCCCCAGCTCCACAGAACATTGCCCGAGCGCCAGATCAAGCTTTGCAAGCTGCGCCGTCAGCTCCGCCTCACCCGATGGCGACTTTTTCAGCGTTGCTTTTAGTTTATCCCGGGTCTGTATCAGCTCAGACAGGCGTTCACGGCACTGCTGTGCCGAAGCGGAGGTTTTTGTTTCCTTTAACGACCGGCGCTCTTTCTTTAAGTAGTCCAGAGCGCGGCCGAGATGGAGGTTCTGGCTCCCGGTCATTGCCATATTGGCAGCCTGGCTTTGAAGTGACCGGGCAAACGCTGCATCTGTCTCACTGTGCGCCTGGGCAACGCCTACGGTATTTTTATAATTTTCCTCCGTAAGTCCCGGGATCAGATCGCCGATAACGCCGTGGGGCAGCGGCACCTGCTTCTGAGTGTCCAGGCAGATCAGGCTCGCACGGACGTCCTCTTTATAAAAATTGCGGTACAGCCGGTACGTTTGATGGGCGTATTCAAAGGTCATTGTCCCCTCATAGCTTCCCGGTGCATCCCATGGCTGGTAGCGGGTGTACATATCGTTGGCCGCAGCCCGCCCCCGGGCTCTGCGCATTCCGAAAAGCATCGCATAAATAAACGCATACACGGTTGATTTGCCCGCTTCATTCGGCCCGAAAATCAGATTCATATGCGGCCCGAGTTCAATGCAAAAATGATGAAACTTTCCAAAATGGATCAGATTTAGCTCTTTAATAATCATGGCTGCTCCCCCGTCTGATATAAGGCATTAAAGCCATAATATAAAATTTTCTTCCGGGTTTCTTCATCCACGTCAAGTGCCCGGACCTTTTCAATATAACGGCCCAGCAGATTTCCCCGGTTGGCTTCATACAGGCTGTCAAAATCAAAATCATACGTCCGCGCGTCGGTCACCGACACAACACGTCCCAGTGTATAAAGCTCCTGCAATTCTCCGGCTGTCTGTGCATCCTTACTGCCTTTAAGCATAATTTTATAAATTGCTTCTCCATTCTTATGCTGAGCCTGTGACATAAGCTTTGACGTCTGATCCTTAATGGCTCCCCAGGGCATCGACGGCACCGTCTCTACTTCCAGATTTACATAACTCCACTTTGCCCACGGCACAAACCGCGTACGCACCTGATGGCCGCAGATTTCTCCTTCTATAAAACCGTGTGGGCCTTCATCATTTTTATCGACCGGCTCCAAAGCCCCGCAATAGGCCATACGCCCGTCCGCCGACAGCCAGGGCTTATGTATATGCCCGAGGGCTACATAATCAAAACCAGCCCGGGCCAGCGTTTCCCAATGGATCGGGATATGCTTTTCATCACCGCCGTGAGCCATTAAAATGTGCGCGGACGCATCCCGGGGAGTAAGATGGTCATACAGCGGCTCTGTGATTTCCCGGCTATGATAGCTAAAGCCGTAAATGCACACCTGCTGCTCCTTCCAGACAATGCGCCGGCATTCCCCGGAAGCAATAAAAATCACATTGGAACTCCACGGAAAGTTTACATAATTCGACTCTGCACTAATATAATCGTGGTTGCCGGCAATTATAAAAATCTTCACCGGCGCAGCTTTCTCAAAATAATAGGCAAGCTCCTTAAGCTCCTTCTTTAACGGCTGCCGGTGAAATAAATCACCGCAGATCAGTACCGCGTCGATCCTTTCACGGTGCGCCTGCGCCAGCAGCCGGTAAAAGCTTTCAAACATATCCTTTTCTCTCATCGTACTCCATGGCATCCCCCGGTCCGGCACAGCGCCCAGATGTACGTCTGCTACATGGTAAAATTTCACATTCTTCTCCCCCTTTCCAATACACTTCCTGCAATCATCCGGCGGGTCTTCGTTTATGCTTCAGCCGGTGCAGGGCGCGTGCCGCCGGCACGCAGTACCGCCCTCAGGGCGTATCGATCGGGTAGAGGAAGCTTCCTTCCCCGGCCCGCACTGACGCCAGTTTGCAGATAAAAGCAAAATACCTGAAATTTGGCGGGCATAAACCGCAAAATTTCAGGCAGCTTACTGCCCGTATCCCAGGCGCGCCGGGATACGGGGCACTTTATTAAAGATCGCAGTTGTTAACCGTTCTCGGAAACGGAATCACATCACGGATGTTGGACATACCGGTCAGGTACATCACACAGCGCTCAAAGCCAAGACCGAAACCGGAGTGGCGCACAGAGCCGTACTTTCTCAAATCCAGATAAAATCCGTAATCGTCTTTGTTCAGCCCCAGCTCGTCCATACGCGCCGAAAGCTTATCAAAATCATCCTCTCTCTGGCTTCCGCCGATGATCTCGCCAATACCGGGTACAAGAAGGTCCATTGCTGCAACCGTTTTATTATCCTCATTGAGCTTCATATAAAAAGCCTTGATCTCCTTCGGATAGTCGGTGACAAAGACCGGACGCTTAAACACCTGCTCGGTAAGGTAACGCTCATGCTCGGTCTGAAGGTCCGTTCCCCAGGATACCTTATAATCAAACTTATCATTGTTCTTCATCAGAATATCCACAGCCTCTGTATAGGTCACATGGGCGAAATCCGAAGCTGCGACATGATGCAGGCGGTCAAGAAGCCCTTTATCGACAAACTGATTGAAAAAGGCCATCTCCTCAGACGCGTTTTCCAGAACATAGTTGATGATGTACTTAATCATGCGCTCTGCCACATCCATATTGTCTGCCAGGTCGGCAAAAGCCATCTCCGGCTCGATCATCCAGAACTCCGCCGCATGGCGGGTCGTGTTGGAATTTTCCGCACGGAAGGTCGGGCCAAAGGTATAAATATTGCGGAATGCCATCGCATAGGTTTCTCCGTTAAGCTGGCCGCTCACTGTAAGATTGGTCGGCTTTCCGAAAAAGTCCTGCTTGTAATCCACAGCGCCGTCCTCTGTCTTTGGCACGTTGTTTAAATCCAGCGTCGTCACCTGGAACATCTCTCCGGCGCCCTCACAGTCGCTTCCGGTGATCAGCGGCGTATGCACATAGACAAAATCCTGCTCCTGGAAAAACTTATGGATCGCATAGGCGATCAGAGAACGCACGCGGAATACCGCCTGGAACGTATTGGTTCTCGGTCTTAAATGCGTGATTGTTCTTAAATATTCAAACGTATGGCGTTTCGGCTGGAGCGGATAGTCCGGCGTCGACATACCCTCCACCGTCACGCTGTCCGCCTGGATTTCAAAGGGCTGCTTTGCATTCGGCGTTGCCACCAGTGTTCCCCGGACAATAACGGCAGCACCGACATTTAATTTGCAGATTTCATTAAAATTATCCAATTTATCCGTATAGACCACCTGAAGGGTCTGGAAATAGCTTCCGTCATTAATTACAAGGAACCCAAAAGTCTTTGAATCTCTGATATTGCGCAGCCAGCCGCCAATCTCTACGCTCTGGCCGACATACTTGTCGCGGTCTTTGTACAGTTCCCGCACGGTTGTTAATTGCATCTGTTATTCCTCCTTGTAAGATAGTTCCCGTTTTTTCAGGGATTCTATAATATTACCACATCTTCCGCCATTTTCCAAGCCCTATCATCAGGCATTTAAAAGCAGTGCGGCGCAGGATGCATGGCTAATCGTTACAGCTTTTTAATAATAGCTTAGGAAGATATTGCCCTCATCCTCAAAAATTTCTTTATATACTTCGTAATTCCAGTCGCTGATCTGTCCGGTTGTCGGGTCGGCGATCTGCAAATAAAAGTCGTTATAGCCGACAATGATGACAAATTCGCCTTCTCTGAGCTGAGCGACTACCGGGCGGTCACTGTAAACAAAATACAGCACATCTTCCAGGGACAGCCCGCGCAGGCTTACCGCCGTATGCTCCTTCAGATTCGCACGAAGCGCCTCGATCAGCGTCATATCCGGGTCAACGGAAGGGGCACTATTGCCTTCCGCATAACTGCATATGGCCTGAACAACCGACGGAATGATGTCCCCCTTGGCAATACTGTTAAAATCGATGCGGTATTCCTCGCTCCTAATCGACTTCTGCCATACGACTGCCTTGCTCTCACTGACAATGAGCCCGGTCGGCTGTGTGCATGCCTCCACCGCATCAACCAGTGTCGTATAGTCTCCAAACAGGCCTTCCCCGGTGTACAAATAATATTTTTCCGCAGTGTCCTGCGGGGCTTCGATCTCAAAAACCGATTCCCCCGAATCACGGATAATCGCAGACCGCCCGAGCGGCGCCTCGTATACTGCCGACGGAAGCTGCATATAAAGCTCATTGCGCATGGTATCATCATAAACGGTTGTCAGGGTAAGCTCCGACGTATCCGGCGCTTCATTATTGACGAGATAATCGCCATCCTCAAGCTGATAGACCGTCTTTCCATCCTGCACTGTCTGTGTCGCCAGAGTAATGTTCAGCGTGGCGGACTCCATACGGACATCCATAATATATTTTCCCTCTGCGGCATATTCCCGCACCACATTAAGCTGACGGTCCGCAATATATATTTTATCCATCGGAACGATCTGAGAACCGACGCTGTCCACATAGACAAGCGATGGATCCGCCGTTCCATACACAATATCATTTCTGAAAAAGCCAAGGAGCCTTACAACCTTTCCGGATTCTGAGATCGTCTTTGTATCTGAGCTGTCCAGATAATAGACCTGTATCTGTGTGGCATTCTCAGGTTCCGGCGCATTGGGCATTGCCAGTATCGTGCCATCGGCACTGAGCTTGTAATTGTTAATATCTAACTGCTCGATGACCTCCCGGGCCTGTCCGCTAACATAATCGATGCGGTAAACAATATCATTAAGACACAGATAAAGCTGATGCTCATCATTCATAAAGGCCAGCTTGTCCACGTCCATTTTCAGCACTTCATAGCCGCGGTCCGACGGAATAAATGCCTGCTCCTGAAGCGTATTTTGTTCCAGATCATAGACATAAACAGCAATGCCGTTTTCACCGCTGTGAACACCTCCGGTCATGTAGCCGTACACAATAAAATACAATGTTCCGTCCGCGTCAATATCCAGAGCCTTAATGCCATAAGGATAGTCCCCGGAGTAACGGTCTGCCTGCGTGCTGTCCATATCAAAAACACAGGTCATCATATTATTGGGAACATCGTAGTACCACAGACGGCCATCCTGTACAAACACCGCCGCATCACCGGTATCGGTTGTCTCAGAAAGCCATCCAAGCGATGCCTCCGGCACGACGCCAAGACGAAGCATCCCCTGGGAAACATCAAATGTGCTTCCCGGTATCTCGTTCATCGACCGGTGGAAATCTTTCAGATGCCATACATCATTATCCAGCTGGATCGTATAGTATTCATTGACATAATATTGTTTATAGTTTTGAGCATCTTCGTAAATCTGCACTTTATACAAAAGCTGGATCGTTGCCGCATCGACACTCATTGCCTTAATATTTGTGGAAATGCTTCCGGTTACCGATGGCGTCAGCCCGCCCCACATCACCGCATCCGCGCTGGAATAAATATCAATGTTTGTAAAGCTTGTATTATCATTCAGGCCTGACGTTTCAAGATAGTTTTTGATCACAGCGCTCATATCCGGGTCCATTGTATTTTGGTTAAAATCCCAGACAAACTGTAATTTATCCGAAAGCCGGTAGTCCTCTCCGTAAAGGATGCGGGTATAATAGTAATACTGCTGTGTACCGTCATCTGTAAGGATCAGTGTCAGACAGTACTCTTTCCCGCTGACCAGCGGGGTATTTAATGCAAGCACATACAGCCCGCTGCCATCGGCGGCCGGGGAAAGCGCGCCCTCCTCCACCGTGTATGTGTTGGCCGCATCGGTAATCCGATAACGTATGTCCAAAACCGTATGTCCATTGGCATTGATACCGATGTGCATCTGTCCGGTGTCCTCCATCACGGACACACTTTCCCTCAGATAACCGCAGTCGATTTCCTGAACATAAGCATCCATCCGGTTGAGTACAGAACCGTCATAGCTGATATACAGCTCCGGAAGCCGTGACCATTCGGCGTCTGTTCTGCCGCCGGTCACGCCAAAATTTTGAATAAAGCATGTCGCAGCCAGGGCTGCAATGAAGGTAAGGATATAGGCGCCTGCCAGGATCAGTTTCATCCTTGCATTTTTCATCGGCAGCCCTCCTCATGTGCGCCGTCTTTTTCGCCAAACTGCTCCAAAAGCAGCGTTTCAAGCGTTGGCGTCACTCCAAGGAGCGCTTTTGCCGCCAGATATTTTTCAGTAAGCGCAAAATGCTTTGGCCCATTGCCCCGTACCGCCCGGATCAATATGTTTTTGGGCGTATGCTCCATATCAATAAACTCTAATACCTGTGTTTTATACCCCGCAGCATTTAAGAGCTCTGCCCGCAGTCCGTCTGTGACCAGCGCGGCCATACGCTCCTTCAGCAGCCCGTACTGGAACACCGCGGACAGCGCCGGGCATTTCATCTGACGGTTAAGCTCATGCTGGCAGCACGGTACGGACAGGATTACACGCGCATCCCAGAGCACCGCTTTATAAAGCGCCGCATCGGTCGCCGTATCGCAGGCATGGAGCGTAACGATCATGTCTACCGGGCCGCGGCCCTCATAACCGGCAATGTCGCCGTGCAGAAATTTCAGGCCGTCATAACCATAGCGCCGGGCCAGATGGCTGCAATGCTCGATTACATCCTTTTTAAGGTCAAGCCCGGTTATTTCCAGATCATAGCCGCAGATCGTCTTTAAATAATAGTACATGGCAAACGTCAGATACGACTTTCCGCAGCCAAAATCAATAATATGCAGCTTCCGCCCCTGATCCAGGGCAGGGAGTATATCTTCAATAAACTCAAGGAAGCGGTTGATCTGCCGGAATTTATCATATCTGGCCTTCACAACCTTCCCTTCCCTGGTCATGACCCCAAGATCCACCAGAAAATCCACCGGCGTCCCCTCTTTTAAAATATAGCGTTTCTCCCGGTTATGGGCCGCCACAGCCGCCATCGGGCCGGACGTGTCCGGCTCTGGCAGGCTGCACGCCGCGCATGGCTTTTGCCGCCGGATCGTCACCTTCCCTTTCTTACTTACAAGGACCGTTGCATTCCCGCTTCGGGCCTGAAGCTGCATCTGGCGGTAATCGCCGGACATCCATCCGATAATTGCTTCCTCCATAGGTTCCTTCTCATAATTTTCATGGAACACCTTCGTATCTACATAGCGGGTCGCCTGAAACTTAAGCGTCTGCTTTAAGTAAACCGGCCGTATCTTTATTTTCGCGGCCGCGCCATCCCTGCGCGGGCCGCTGATAATTATATTTATAAGATCAATATTTAACAATTCTTCCAATAATATTTGAAGTTCTTCCATCAAGATTTCTCCTGTCTATCATGACTGCAAATCATAAACGCTTCATACAGCAGCCGGACGCCGGCTCCGCCAGGCCAACCCCGCAAAGCATTTGCTTTGCGGGGTCACGGGCTTCGCCCGATGTTCAGTCTCAGATAAAAATCCGCCTGCCAGCAGACGATTTTTATCTGTTCCTTCACGCCTGGCTCATTGCTGTCGTGAACATTATATCCCATTTTTTTTTGTGAGACAAGGGCGATGGGGGATTTTTGGCGAAAGTCCGAGGTGATTCAGCGCCATGCCGGGGAGAACGCGGGGCGGCGGCGTCTGAAATATCGATAACGGCGGTAGTGCAGCTCGTTGACCATCAGAGCGCTGATGAGATTTTTAAGCCAGCTATCGGCCCCCCGGCAGCTCACACAATGCCCTCCAGTATTAAGCCCTTCGTCCTCCTCTAAAACCGGCCGGTACATATTTTCCATATAGGAGGCCTTCGCATAAACCTTATCGATCATTTCCCATATACGCACCTTATCCGGAAATTCATCAAACATCGGACTTCCCTCGTATTCTGCCTGATCGCATACATCGCCGACATAAGCCAGAAGCTCCCGGCACATGGGCGGATAAAACGTTTTCATATATGCGGCGTCTGCCCGGTACCTGACGTCATCAAAGGGCTCTGTCCGGCGGCTTTCATCCATCTCATAGCTGCCTTTAAGGGCTTCCCCCATCCTTTCTTCATCAAATGCCATCCTATCATCCTCCTGATTTTAAATATGCCGCCGTTTTTACTGCAAGACAAAATCCGGCACCAATATCGATTTTGCCCTGCCCGGATGACGGCTTTATCCTAGTATATGCAGCCGCGTTTCATTTTTTTACTGCGGCAGGCCCGAACATGCGCGTCCGGCTGCGCAAAATGGCCGGACAGTTACATGCACAGTTGCCATTTCTTTGTGAAAAATCGGATTTTTTACTATGCTTTCGGTTCAAAATCGTGTATGATTATAATGATTACCAATACAGGGAGGTTTTTACAATGAAAACACCATCCAGACGGAAATCCGCTGCCCAGGTTCAAAAGCGCTTTTCCGGTATATTAGTCCACCCCACTTCCTTTCCCAGTCCTTACGGGATCGGCGACCTTGGGGAGGGCGCATACAAATTTATCGACTTTTTAAAAGAAGCCGGACAAAGTCTCTGGCAATGTCTGCCCTTAGGGCCTACCGGCTACGGCGATTCACCGTATCAGTCCTTTTCATCCTTTGCGGGGCAGCCGCTCATCATCAGCCCGGATAAGCTGGCATTAATGCATCTGCTCACGCCAAAAGACCTGGAAGATATTCCCGAATGGGACGAAGCTGCCGTGGACTACGGCCCGGCCATTATCTACAAAACAGCGCTGTTAAAAAAAGCCTACGGACATTTTAAGGCTTCCGAAGATGAGGCCATGCACAAAGCATACAGCACCTTCTGCCGGCGCAATAAATCCTGGCTGGATAATTATGCGCTGTTTATGGCGCTTAAGGATGCCAATGGCGGAGTGGCATGGCTGGAGTGGCCCGATGCGCACAAATACACCGACGCCAAAGCCCGCCGTGCCCTGTCCCGCAGCTTTGCGGACGAAACCGGTTATTACAAATTTATCCAGTTCATTTTCTTTAAGCAGTGGAATGAGCTGAAGCAATACGCCCACGAAAACGGCATCCGCATCATCGGTGACATTCCGATCTTTGTCTCGCCGGACAGTGCCGATGTATGGGCCGATCAGCAGCTTTTCCAGCTCAATGAAAAAGGCTACCCCCTGGCAGTTGCCGGTGTTCCGCCCGACTATTTTTCTGCCACAGGCCAGCTGTGGGGCAATCCGCTCTATGACTGGGAAGCGCACAAAGCCTCCGGCTATGCCTGGTGGATTGAGCGCATCAAAAACCAGCTGAGCCTTGTAGACTATCTGCGCATCGATCATTTCCGCGGCTTTGAAGCCTACTGGTCCGTACCTTATGGCCGGAAAACGGCGCAGCGCGGCAAATGGGTCAAGGGCCCGGGCGCGGATTTATTTAATGCGATCCAGGCTGCGCTTGGCAACGATCTGCCGATTTTTGCCGAGGACCTCGGGATCATCACACCGGAAGTGGAAGCGCTGCGCGATGCGTTCCATTTCCCCGGAATGAAGGTACTCCAGTTTGCCTTTGATAATGTGGAAGAAAATAACTTCCTGCCTTATATGTACCCCGAAAACTGTATCTGCTATACCGGTACCCACGACAATGATACAACCGTCGGCTGGTATATGACTGCCAGCGAGGCTTCCCGGGATAAGGTACGCCGTTATATGAACTGTGACGGCGGTATGGTGGCCCGCGACTTTATCCGCACAGCCATGGGAAGTGTGGCCCGCTACGCGATTTTCCCGCTCCAGGATGCCCTCGGCCTTGACAGTGATTCACGGATGAATACCCCGGGAACAGCTATGGGTAACTGGTCATGGCGTTATACCGAAGAAATGCTCACTCCCGGCCTTGCAAAGGACCTCAATGAGCTCACGGTACTTTACGGAAGAAGGCGGCGCCCATGATACGTCTGATTCTTGTTGCCCTGTTTTTAATTATTTACTGCCTTTTGAGCATACCCGCCTACCTGATCGAGCTGATCATCGGTCTTATTTCAAAGGATGCAAAGGTCCGAAGCTCCCAGTGGCTTGTGTGCAAGCTTGGATTTAAACCGATCCTTTTTCTCTCCGGCGTCCGGCTGACGGTTAAAGGTCTGGAAAATGTTCCAAAGGATGTGCCTGTTTTATATGTCGGCAACCACCGCAGCTATTTTGACATTATCATCGGCTACACGCTTGCCAAAAATAACACAGGCTTTGTCGCAAAAAAGTCCATGGAAAAGCTGCCTTTTGTCAGCGTATGGATGAAATTTATCAACTGCCAGTTCCTTGACCGTGAAAATATTAAAGAAGGGCTTAAAACGGTTTTAAAATGCATTGACCTTGTAAAGGGCGGCACATCGATCTGGATTTTCCCGGAGGGCACACGCACTCCCGGAAACGAAATGCTTTCCTTTAAGGAGGGCAGCTTCAAGATTGCCGAAAAGACCGGCTGCCCGATCATTCCGGTAGCGATCAATAATACCGAAGAAATTTTTGAAAATCATATGCCGCGCATAAAAAGCACCCGGGTGACCTTCGAGTTTGGCGCTCCTGTCGATGTCGCCTCCATGGACCGCGCCGCCCGAAAGCATCTCGGCGCCCATGTTCAGGCAATCATTAAAGATATGGTTGAGAAAAATTCATAAAGCAGCTATTTCCTTTTCAGTAAAAAAATGCTACAATCAGAGGTGCACCGCTTCTTTAAAGCGGGCCAAATCGTTACTTATATTTTATCCGCGCTATGCGCGGCAACTAAGGAGGGTCTATTGTGACATTAACACCACTAACATTATTTTCCATATCTCCATGGATCATCGTTCTGATCGTTGTCCTGGTGATATTGATCGCCGGTATTATCTTCCTGACGATCTGGGGAAAGAAACAGCAGAAAAAAATGGACGAAAATCAGGCACAGATTGAAGCGAACTCGCAAAATATAACGATGCTGATCATTGATAAAAAGAAACTGCCTCTCAACAAATCCGGCGTACCGCAGATCGTAATCGACAGCACGCCCCGGCTGCTGCGCCGCTCCAAGGTGCCTGTGGTTAAGGCCAAGGTCGGACCGAGAATCATGGTGCTCATCGCTGACGACAAGATTTTTGATATGATCCCTGTGAAGCAGGAGGTCAAGGCCACCGTCAGCGGCATCTATCTCACGAAAGTACGCAGTCTCCGCGGCCCGGCTTTAGTTGCTCCGCCAAAGGCTGGTTTCTTTAAACGCCTGAAAAATAAAGTCACGAAAAAATAAAAAAGAGTTCCGCCTGCGGAACTTAAGCGCCAAGCGCGGTCGCTTCAGCGACAATTTTCTTATCGCGCGTGCGCATCTTAAGCGAAGCGTTTTTATTGCATAGGAGCACAGTTCCCTATGCAGCCAAAAAATTCCCCGCATCCCGGAACATATTTCCACGGGATGCGGGGAATTTTATGCCTTTAACGGGCTATTGAATCATCGCTTCCATCTGCTCTATGGCTGCCTCAAGCTGACTGTCATTTTCCGATGACGTATCCGCCTCCACTTCAATGTCCGGCGTTACGCCCTCACCGTGAATGCACACGCCATCAGGGGTATAATACTGCGACTGGGTGACCTTCACCGCCGAACCATCGCCCAGCGGCAGAATCACCTGTACGATTCCCTTGCCAAAAGTCGTCGTACCCATGATCGTTGCCACACCATAATCCTGGAGCGCCGCCGTAAAAATTTCAGAGGCGCTTGCACTGTTACCATTGACAAGAACGATTGCCGGAAGTGCCAGCGTATCTTCGTCCTCGGCATAGTACTCTTCTTTATTGCCGTCTTTGTCCATCGTATATACAAGCAGCTCGCCTTCCGGAAGCAAACGGTCAAGCATCTGGCACACACTGTCCAGTCTGCCGCCCGGATTATCTCTGAGATCAAAGATCAGCCCTTTTGCTCCCTGACTGCTAAGCTCACCGACCGCCTGGTCAAACTGTTCGATCGTCACCTCGTCAAACTCTGTGATCTGGATATAGCCGATCCCGTCATCCTTCATTTCCCAGGTCACTGTGGGATTCTGAACGACCCGGCGCTCTACGGTCATATCAATATACTCGTCTGTGGACGGCCGGTAAACTGTAAGATTAACCGATGTCCCATCCTCGCCCTTAATCTTTGCAACTACCTGATTAATATCGACTCCGGTCACTTCCTCGCCTTCCACAGCATATAAAATATCATCCTTACGCATCCCGGCCTCATAGCCCGGGCCGTTTTCAAACGGATTGACGATCGTGATCACGCCGGTGTTCAGATTCTGGCTCACGCTGACGCCGATCCCCGAATACTCCCCGGAGGACGACTCCATCAGCGCCGCATATTCATCTGCCGTATAATAGGTCGTATAGGCTTCTCCAAGTCCTGATACATAACCGGAATAAAGGCCTTCGATCATCTCCTGCTCGTCAATTTCTGAATCATTAAGATAGTAGGAATTAATCACTTCGTCGATCAGTCCGAGCTTTTCTTCAATTTCCGCCATATGGCTGGAAGCATCGGCCCCTTCGGATGCCCCCGATTGATCCGTGACGCTGTCCTGAGCGCTGCCCTTTGAATCCTTCTCAAAGAAAGTGGATAAGTCCCAGCTTCCTATGCAGCCGGCAAATAAAAAAGTACAGTTTAAGATCAGCGATACCGCCAGAACCACATACAATATTCTTTTTTTACCCATGATCAAGCCTCTTCTTTCTTTGCAAATACTACTTACCATGTTACCACAAACGCCGGAAGAATGAAAGCGGCTTCACCATAAATTCACAAAACCCCCTGAAGGCATTTTCACGGATTCCAAAAGGAACGGCTGTGATTCCCTCAGAGGGTTTTATTTGCTTATTATTATTTGCTTATTATCGATTCAGACCCGGATATGCTTGCGCAGTGTAATATAACTGCCGATAAAACCAATACCAAGGCCGATGGCTAACGATACCGGAAGAAGGATATTAAAAATCTGATTGACCGGTACAAATGTCAGGAACACATTCACCACCGGGAACTGTCCTGTAATAAACCGGACAATTTCCACATAGATAAAACGGATGAGCACTACCGGGATTGCTGCGCCCAAAAGTCCGATCACAATACCTTCTACAAGGAATGGTCCCCGGACGAAAATATCCGTCGCTCCGATATATTTCATAATGGCGATTTCTTCCCGCCGCACCGCAATACCGATACGCACGGTGTTGCTGATCAGGAAAATTGCAACAAGGATCAGGATGATAATAATCCCCAGCGCTACATAGCTTACAAGCCGGCTGATGTCGGTAAAGCTGTCCGCCACGGAATCCAGGGAATTTACATGATCGACTTCCTCAAAGGACTCCAGATAATCGACCAGTTCCTGCTGCTTCGATGTATCCTGAAGGGAAATCTCAAGGTTTGCCAGTCCCGCCAGCGGATTATCCTGATCCAGATTGGTCAGGATACCCATATCGCCGTCTGGGAAATAATCCTCTTTAAATTCATCCCAGGCTTCATCCTCGGAAACATAAGTGACCGAAGCCACTTCTTCCCGCAGCTCCACCGTGTCCTTGATCTCCAAAATACGCTCCTCCGTGACGCCTTCCTTAAAAAATACTGTAACCCCCACAGAGGTTTCCAGATTTTTCATCATCCCCTGAAAATTCACAAGAATACAGAAGGACAGGCCAAACAGGAACAAACATGAGGTGATTGTACCAATGGAGGCCAGCGAAAATGTATGATTTCTGAAAATATTTTTCAGGCCTTGTCTTATACAGTAAAAAAAGTTACTCATTCTCGTAATACCCGCCTTTTTGTTCATCGCTGACGATCACACCATTGCTCAGTGTGATCACTCGTTTTTGCATCTGCTCCACAATATCTTTATTATGTGTGACCACGATCACCGTCGTTCCGCGGAGATTGATCTCTTCCAAAAGCTTCATGATCTCCCATGCATTTTTCGGGTCCAGATTTCCCGTAGGCTCATCAGCTAGAAGCACCGGGGGATTATTGGCAAGCGCCCGGGCCAGCGCCACACGCTGCTGCTCACCGCCGGAAAGCTCGTTGGGATAGGCTTTGGCCTTATCCGATAATCCGACAAGACTTAGCAGCCCCGGAACACTCTCCCGTATCTGCCGGGCGGACTTGCCCACTACACGCTCGGCAAAGGCAATGTTGTCATAAACCGTGCGATCCTTCAGAAGTCTGAAATCCTGGAATACCACGCCGATACCGCGTCTCATTCGTGGAATTTTGCGGCGTCTTAATCGGCCGATATTTTTATTGTTAATGTAAATCGTGCCGGAGGTTGGCTCCAGCTCCTTTAACAAAAGCTTAAATAATGTCGTCTTGCCGGAACCGCTGCTGCCTACAACAAAAACAAACTCGCCTTTTTTGATTCTCATGCTTATTCCGTTGAGTGCAGACACGCCGGTGGAATAAGTCTTATAGACATTATCCAAAGCAATCATAGTGTTTCCTCCTTATAATCTTAAAGGTTTCCATTAATATTCAAAGTTTTCCATATACTTCATATACTTGACCACCATCAGGGCGATCTTAAAGGTAATGGCATCTTCAAAAATACGCAGGTCAAGCCCGGTGCTCTTTTGCAGCTTATCCAGACGGTATACAAGCGTATTTCTGTGAATATAGAGCTGACGGCTCGTCTCTGAAACATTCAGGCTGTTTTCAAAAAACTTATTGATCGTCGTCAATGTTTCCTCGTCAAAATCATCCGGAGATTTGCCGTCAAAAATTTCCCGGATAAACATCTTGCACAGAGGGATCGGAAGCTGATAGATCAGACGTCCGATACCAAGGTTACTGTATGCAACAACATTGCGCTCACTGTAAAAAATCTTTCCTACATCCAGCGCCATCTTTGCTTCCTTATAAGAGCGGGAAACATCCTTGATCTCATTGACAATCGTTCCCAGTGCCACACGGACATCCGGAAGATTTTCTCCGGCAAGCATATCCCGCAGCCCCTTCGCCGATCTGGACAGTTCCTCGTAGCCTTCTCCCGGAGCGACCTCTTTTACAAGGATCACACACTTTTCATCGACCGCCGTAATAAAATCCTTCGTCTTGCTGGAATAAATTGAGCGGACAATCTCGAGCGCGTTCAGCTCGCGGTCACTGTTTGTCTCAATAATCAACACGATCCGGCGCACATCGGTCTCAATATGAAGCTTTTTGGAACGGTTATAAATATCGACTAACAGCAGGTTATCAAGCAGCAGATTTTTAATAAAGTTATCCTTGTCAAAACGCTCCTTATAGGCAACAAGAAGATTCTGGGTCTGGAAGGATGCGATCTTTCCGACCATATAAACATCCTCGCTGTCCCCCCGGGCAAGAATGACAAACTCAAGCTGATGCTCGTCGAAAACTTTAAAAAACTGGATGCCCTGGAGCACCTGGCTGTCCGCCGGCGAATTAACAAAATCAAGAACTGCTCCTTCGTATTCTTCTGCATTTTCAAAGGTGGACGCCAGCGCCTTTCCTTCTGTATCCATAACGCATAAATCAACGCGCGTAATAGCCTTCAGGCCTTCCATTGTGTTTTGAAGAATCTGATTTGAAATCATATATTACTCCCCTATCCATATATTTTTTGTTACGAGTCCCATTCCCCGTCCCCCTGCAACGCAGGAGCACACCATACCTATATATTAATGCAATAACGACAAAAAATAAAGAGTAAAAATGGATTTTTTTTATGGAACAGTCGAATATTTTACATTTATGTTACATAATAATTGCGTTTCTATGATTTGTCAAGATGCAATCCTTGATTTTGTATAATTTATCTGCGAAAAACTTGTGAATTATGCCTACGATCCTGGTGTTATGGCTTTACTTAAGTATTGTTTCCATTTTTGTTCCATGATACACTAAATTGCAGGACACAAAGGGGCATAGCCTGCATTGCATAGCTGCCTGAGAAGCCCAGCCCTGTTCCCCATATGAAAGACATGGCTTTACGCCCGGTTTAAGGCGTGTTGCCCCCTATACACTGGCGCTATGTTCTGTAAATGATAAACCTGTAAATGATAAATAGTATGACGTGGAGGATATAATGAATATTATTAAAGAAAAAAAAGAAATGCAGACAATGAATACGATCCACAATGAGCCGTGCAAGGCTTCGCTGTCCCCGCGAAAAACGGTGCTCATCACCGGCAGCAGCCGCGGGATTGGCCAGGCTGCCGCGCTTTACTTTGCAGCTCAGAACGCCGGCCAATGGAATATTGTCATCAATAACGGACACCGCGCCGATGAGCTTGAGGACACAAGGGCTCAGATTCTTTCCATTCCCGGCGCGTCCTGCCTTGCCCTTCAGGCCGATACCGGCAGCTATGAAGCATGCCGTACGATGTTTGAAACGATCCGCCAGGTCTTTGGCCCGGTCGATGTTCTTGTCAACAATGCAGGCGCAGCCCATATCGGTCTTTTCACAGATATGATTCCCGATCAGTGGGCCCGCCTGCTTTCCACAAACCTGGGCTCGGTTCTTAACTGTACCCATCTTGCCGTACCTGACATGGTACATCGGCAGTCCGGAAAGATCATCAATATCTCTTCAGTCTGGGGAAATGCCGGCGCCTCATGCGAAGCCGTTTACTCTGCCTCAAAAGGCGCCGTCAATGCCTTTACAAAGGCCATGGCTAAAGAGCTGGCTCCAAGTCATATCCAGGTCAATGCTATCGCCTGCGGGCTCATTGATACAGAAATGAACAAAAGCCTTTCACCGGACGATTACGCCGGGCTTATCGATGAGATTCCATCCTGCCGCATGGGCCGGCCCGAGGAGGTCGCCGCTTTGATCTACGACCTCGCCACGGGCCATGATTACCTCACCGGACAGGTCATCACTCTGGACGGAGGATGGATTTAATCACATGTATATTTTCCGTATTTTGTCCCTTCATCTTCAATGATTGCGTCAACGCCTTCCACAGAAGAGAACATAACTGCGGAACCGCACAGAAGTCCGCCGTTCTTTCCAAGAACATCAATACACCGGCGGACTTCCTGCCGAATCTGTGCTTCCGTTGCGTCCGGCCGGTCCGTCACCTGAGGATCCACGCCTCCGGCAAAGATCATCTGATCACCATACTGCGCCTTGATCGTTTCCAGAGGATTGACCGGGGATACAGAATGCCATGACTCCACACCAATCTCCACCAGATCTCCGATAATCGGCGCAATATATCCGCAGGAATGATGCATGTAATGCATTCCCAGATTCCGGCAGGCTTCCACCATGCGCCGTTCCGGTTCCTTAAAGATTTCCCGCCAAAGCTCAGGCGATAAAAACATATTGTTCTGATTTCCCCAGTCATCATGCATCATCACAAAATCAGCATCCATATATTTCTTCACATAATACATTTCATCGATCCGGTAATCTGCATATGCATTTACAAAATCAATGTAATCTTCGGTATCATACAGTGCGCACAGACCGTTTTCAAAGCCCATGATCGCATTGATTTTTTCAAAGGCGCCCATATTTCCCACAATATAGCCCATAGTTTGCTCTTTGTCCGTCCACATTGCTTTTGTGCGGCCTCCGATCATCTCCCAGTTTAAATCCTTCATTTTGGGAAATGTCACATACTCTCTCCAGCGGGTAATATCATCAAACATTGAAAAGCCTGGTTTTACATGTGTCATGAGCTGCGGATTTTCCGGGTCAAGCTCCCATGGAACGCCAAACCAATCCTTATCATTGGAAAACAACGGCCGGTCATTAACCTCCGGCGTAATCAGCATACGCGATGCCTTTGTCATCATCGGAACCCATTCCGGCTGCCTGTGATCCCATACAAGCTGCATATTCTCTCGTTCTGTCATAAAGCTGCTCCCTTCTCCTTTCATATATCGGCCGATTCTTTTTCGTGCCCCTCCGTCGGCTGCCGAGAGGGGTGTTCGTTATCGTACAGCAACAGTATAGCACTGCCCCGTCATACTGATAATCAGAAAAAAAGAACTGATCATCAACACAAGGTTGATAATCAGCTCATCCGGCATCTTACCCATTTCCGGCATTTTTCTATCGCAGGCGCCTCATTGTGTTTTTGCTTTATGATGGTTCCACCGGGATCAGCCCCTCTGCCGCAAGATTTTCCAATACTTTAAACAGCGGCTTAAACCGGCTGTCTGAGCGGTACATCGCTACCATAGAAAATGAAAAGGCATACTCCTTCGGAAGATCAAAGTATTTATAGCCTTCCCAGCGCATACTTTCAAACATTCTTGGAAATACGGCGTAATGCTCGTCATTTTCCAGATTCGCTAAAAGCGAGCTGAAATTCGGCGCATAGTGCCGGCCACGGCTTTTAACACGGCGGTAAAAGCTGTCAGCCTCAAGCTCCTTCTTACGCTCCAACAGCAAGATCGGATACCTGGCCATGTCCTCGCATGAAATCTTGTCTAAAACGACCCATGGATGATACAGTGAAACGATCGCCTGGGCGGGTACAGTCATAAAAGGGATCACGGTCATTCCCGGCCACTGCTCATACTCGTGAACATTGGTCAGCAAAAGGTCTGCCCGGCCATCTCTAAGCCAGTCATTAACTTCATCGATCTCACCGCCAATAAGCTCTACCTTTAGTCCCGGAGCCGCCGCCTGAAGATACTGTACAAGGGGATGCACCACCTCTTTTTTGGAAATTGCCTGAAAAAATGCCACCTTCAGCGTTCCAAGCGCATCCTGTCGGTACTGACGGATTGCCAGGCAAGCCTCCTCATACTGGCGGCTTACCTTTTCAAACTGCTTCCGCACAAATACACCAAATTCTGTCAGCTCCACCTTGCGTGTTGTGCGTTCAAACAGGCGGCCGCCCAGTTCCTCCTCCAGCCGGGCGATCTGCTTATTAAGCGCCTGCGGCGAAATGTACAGCTCCCCTGCTGCCTTCGTAAAGTTCAGTGTTTCGGCAACCTTTAAAAAATAGTGTATTTTCTGAAAATCCAGCATCCCAATACCTCCCCTACCATGCCGCCACTCCTGCACACAGCACGAAACTTTCTCTGCGCGCCGTCACTGTGCACACGGCACGAAGCTCTGTCTGCACGCTGTCACTCTGCACACGGCACGAATCTCTGTCTCAGGTGTCCGCATCCTGCGCGGCCGTCTCCTGATACACCTGTTCCAATGGCGCTTTAAAGGAAATGGCCCGTGTTGTCTCCATACCGTCAAACTGTATCTGATACGCCTTGCGCTCTGGTTCTATGGCAACTACGGTTCCGCATCCAAACACACGGTGACGGACACGGGTTCCTGTCAAAAAACGTGCGGCGGCTTCGTCGGCCTTAATCTGTAAGTCTGACAGGCGGCTGTAATCTCTGGCTTCTTTAATGAGCCTCTTAGCCGGAGCTGCCACAATCTCAAGAAGTTTCTCATCAATATCCAGCACAAAGCGTGACGGATAGCGCATGGAGCCGTCAATATTGCGGCCTTCAGATTCCGTCAGATACAGCGCTTTCTCTGCCCGGGTCATGGCTACAAAAGCCAGACGCCGTTCTTCCTCCATCCCGTCCGCAGTACGCACTTTGCGCGACGGAAAAATCCCCTCATTCATGCCGCACAAAAAAACAAAAGGAAATTCCAGGCCTTTAGCTGAGTGGACGGTCATCAGGCGGATTTTGTCCTGAGGATTGGCCGCATCACTATTGGAGAACAATGCCACATGAGCCAGATAGTCCTCCAGCATTGCTTCTTCGCCGCAGCTTACTTCATATTCATAAATCGACTGCTTCAGCTCCGCCAGGTTATCCAGACGATCCTGAGCGCCCTCGGTCCGAAGCATCGTCTCATAGCCGCTGTCGCTAAGTACCGATGCCAGCAGTTCAGAGACACGGTATTCCTGGAATACCGCTGTATAATTGCGGATCAGCCGCAAAAAATCTGCAGCCCTCGTACCGTTAAATATAGGCTCTTCCACTGTCTCGCAAAGTGCCCGGTATAAAGTACATGAATGCTCCCGGGCATAATCTTCCAGAAATTTCATACGTCTCTGCCCTATATTTCTCTTGGGTACATTTACAATACGCTGAAACGACAGATCATCCTGATAAGCAATCATACGCAAATAAGACAAAGCGTCTTTAATTTCCGCACGCCCGAAAAACTGGACGCCGCTGTAAATAGTATATGGAAGCTTCGCTTTCTGCAGCGCTTCCTCAATGACCCGGGTCACATAATGAGCCCGGTATAAAATCGTTATATCCGAATAGTCCGCGCCCTGTTCGCGGAGGCGGATAATTTCCTGCGCGATCCAGTCCGCCTCCCCGGCTCCGCTGCTCCCATGAAAATAAACAACTGCACGCCCATCGCCAAGCATTGGCACTAAAGATTTTTTTATACGGTTTGTATTCTTATCAATCAGATCATTGGCTGCTGCAAGAATCTGAGGTGTTGACCGGTAATTTTCCATCATCATGATCGTCTGCACATCCGGAAATTTTTTATCAAAATCTAAAAGATAGCGGACATTGGCTCCGCGCCATGTATAAATTGTCTGATCCGGGTCACCGACAATAAACAGATTTTTATGCCAGGCACATAGCACCTCCATCAACCGGTACTGCGGCTCATCAATATCCTGAAACTCATCAATCATAATATATTCCAAGCGCTTCTGCCATTTCTGCCGGATCTGCTCATGCATTTCAAAAATATGCAGGGTCAGAACGATCAGATCATTATAATCCAGTCCAAAGCATTTCTTTTCCTGATAAAGATAGCCGTAGAAAATAATATCCTTCACTAAAACCGCGTCCGTAAATTTCTGATGGAGTACATCCAGAGACATCGTAAGCATGTCCTTATAGTAATCCGGGCGTTCCTTAAGCTTAATCATCTCGATCATATCTCTTGCCCGGGCAAACGTCATCTCCCGAAGCGTAAGCCCCCGCTCTTCATAAATCATTTTGAGCATCGCATCAATATCCGAATTATCAAGGACAAGAAAGCTCTTGGGATACTGGATCGCATGGCTGTCTTCCTGAAGCACAGAAACACAAAAACCATGAAACGTATTGATATAACCCGTATCATTATCACCTGTAAGACGGTGGATGCGCTGACGCATTTCATTGGCCGACTTGTTTGTAAATGTCACGCATAATATATTTCCAGGCAAAATCCCCAGTTCATTAACCAGATAGGCAAATCGTGCCGCCAGTGCCCTGGTCTTTCCTGATCCAGCTCCGGCAATCACCCGCACCATCCCCTCAGTTGTCATCACCGCCTCGCGCTGAGACGGATTCAGGTCAGCAAGCCATTCATCCACAGCCATACATCTCCTTCTATCCCTTTATATATTCTCAAACATTTCAATACTGCCATGATAATCCGTCCATGACGACCAGCATTTGTTATTAGATTAACACAAAATCTGCCTTATGTCATCGTCAGTTTCACAGAACTATTATATCAATCGAGGCGAAATCTCTAAAAAGGTATTGTCACAGGCAATGAAAGTATTGTACAATAAACTATCAGATGTATGTTTGCACACCAGGAAAGCCCTCCGCGGACAGTATTTCGCTGCTCACGGCGGGTATATTATTTCCCAATTATAACCATTTGAGATGGAGGAAAATTCTGTGAAAAACGAAATGATTATTGTTTTGGATTTTGGCGGCCAGTACAATCAGCTCATTGCCCGTCGTGTCAGAGAATGTAATGTTTACTGTGAAGTAAAGCCTTACACAATGTCGCTGGATGAAATCAAAGCATTAAACCCTAAAGGCATTATTTTTACCGGAGGCCCTAACAGTGTCTATGACGAAACCTCTCCCCGTTATCAAAAAGAAATCTTTGATCTTGGCATCCCTATTTTAGGTATCTGCTACGGTTCACAGCTGATGGCCCACACCCTCGGCGGACGTGTTGAAACTGCCCCGGTCAGCGAATATGGCCACACTGAAGTGACCGTTGATCCTTCAGATGTTCTTTTTGAAGGAGTGTCCGAAAACACAGTCTGCTGGATGAGCCATACCGATTACATTGCTCAGGTTCCTGAGGGCTTTAAAATCACTGCCCACACACCAGTCTGCCCGGTCGCAGCGATGTCCTGCCCTGAACAAAAGCTTTACGCCACACAGTTTCACCCGGAAGTGATGCATACAAAAGAAGGCATGAAGATGCTTGCAAATTTTGTCCATAACGTTTGCGGCTGTGCCGGCGACTGGAAAATGGATTCATTTGTAGAAACGACAATCCAGTCGCTCCGTGAAAAGATCGGAAGCGGCAAGGTGCTGTGCGCCCTGTCCGGAGGCGTGGACTCCTCTGTGGCAGCCGTTCTTCTCTCTAAGGCCGTAGGTAAGCAGCTGACCTGCGTTTTTGTAGATCACGGCCTTCTCCGCAAAAATGAAGGCGACGAGGTGGAAGCTGTTTTCGGACCGGACGGTCCCTATGAGCTGAACTTCATCCGTGTCAACGCCCAACAGCGCTATTACAGCAAGCTCAAAGGCGTAACCGATCCCGAGACCAAGCGCAAAATTATCGGTGAGGAATTTATCCGTGTGTTTGAGGAAGAGGCAAAAAAGATCGGTTCTGTGGATTTCCTTGTCCAGGGGACAATCTACCCGGATGTCATCGAAAGCGGTCTCGGCAAATCCGCAGTTATCAAGTCCCATCACAATGTCGGCGGCCTGCCGGATGTTGTGGATTTCAAAGAGATCGTAGAGCCGCTTCGTATGCTCTTTAAGGATGAAGTGCGCAAGGCCGGTCTTGAACTTGGGATGCCCGAATATCTCGTGTATAGACAGCCCTTCCCCGGCCCGGGACTTGGCGTTCGTATTGTCGGCGAAGTGACCGAAGAAAAGGTGCGTATTGTTCAGGATGCTGATTATATTTACCGCGAGGAGCTTCACAAAGCCGGCGTAGACAAGGACCTCGGCCAATATTTCGCCGCGCTGACTAACATGCGCTCCGTCGGCGTCATGGGTGATTTCAGAACCTATGACTATGCCATCGCTCTGCGCGCGGTTCTGACATCGGACTTTATGACCGCAGAAGCTGCACAGATCCCATGGGAGGTGCTGGCTAAGGTGACTAACAGGATTGTTAATGAAGTTAAAGGGGTAAACCGGGTGCTGTATGACTGCACAGGGAAGCCACCGGCAACGATTGAGTTCGAATAGTAAACAGAGAGCCGGAAAGCCGCATAAACAACGGACTTTCCGGCTCTTAGTGTGTGGTGTGATACCTTTTTGATACCTAAATTATAGTTTTCATGTGATGTGGATTTTGACTAATTGTTTGGCTTAGAGTAGAAATCAAAGCATTAACATTATCGTAAAATTCTAGTAAATCATCTTTTGTAAATTGAACACCTGAATCATGCGACAACTCGTTTGCCATATTGATAAGAGGTTGAGGAATTTCAATATTTGATTTTTTAATGCTTTTTTTTAAGTCACCTAATTCGATATAACCATATTTATCTTCTATTTTAATATGAATATTTGCCCAAACACAATAATGCTTTAGTGCAAACTCGAGAATGCGCCGAATAGTGTTACCTTTTGAAAATAATTCATCAAAATCATTGGAAGGAGTTTGGTCAATTTTATGCCGAACGTTTTGCAAACGATTTTGAATATCATAAAGAGTTTCAAACAACATTATTTGTTTTGATGTAACGCTTGAAGCTGTGCATTTTTCTCTAGGCTGAATAATTATCGAGTAATATGGCAAATTTCCAAAGATGCAGGAGTGTTTTATTATGTCTTCACTTTTACCTTCAAAAAAAATATATTCAGTATATAATTCGTCTGTATTGACTTTTTTTGAAATAAGTTCATTGCCTGTGAGCAAATATTTTTCGATTTCTTTGGGTTTTATTATATTTGCTTGAAGTAATATAAATAGATGATTATGGATTTTTAAAAATTTTAGTTTTAAAATATCCATTAGAACATATTGATAAGTACAACATCCAAAGATTTGCCAAGTCACAAATTCATCTTCGGACATGGTTTTAGAAAGATATTT